>JABDCN010000007.1 GCA_013288125.1 Gammaproteobacteria bacterium | reverse complement strand
ATGTGCAGTGACACTTTTGTCACGAAATAAAGTTCAAATGGAAGGAAAGTTAAGTCAAGCGCATCATGTTGAAATTGATTTGACTGAGTTGTCAAATCTTTCGCAAATAATAAAACAAGTGATTGAAAAACACGGGCCCATTCGCTATTTAATTTTTTGTCAGCGTTATCGCGGTAAGGAAGATTCTTGGGCGGGTGAAATACAAGTTACCTTAACTGCAACCGATCAACTCATTAAGGCTTTTCGCGATCATTTTTGTGAATCAGGAGATAAAGCCATTGCAGCAGTGGGTTCGGTTTATGCAAATTTTGTTGGTAGTTCTCAGCCGGTTAGTTATCATGTTGCCAAGGCGGGTTTGAATCAGTTAGTCAAATATTACGCATGGGAATTAGGTCAAAAAGGTATCCGTATTAATTCTGTGATGCCGCTGACTTATTTAAAAGCTGAAACAAAGGATTTTTATTTATCACAACCCGATTTAATGGAATTATATCAAAAATTTGTTCCGTTAAAACGAATAGGTGATGCGAATGATTCGGCTAATTTGCTTGAATTTTTATGCAGTGAAAAGGCGTCGTTTATTACGGGGCAATCGATTTTTGTAGATGGCGGCACATCAGTGACTTGGCAAGAAGAATTGGCCAAGGCGATGGGTAAATGATTGGGCGTAGGTTGGGCTGAGCGCTGCAAAGGTAGTGTAGGTTGGGCTGAGACCTGCGAAGCAGGTCGAAGCCCAACACATAAAAAACAACGGAGATAAAACAATGACAAATTCAACTCACAGAGACGATTGCCGTTTATGCGGCTCCAAAGAATTGGATCTCGTTCTTCCCATTCTTCCTTCAGCGATAGGCGATGATTTTATTCCTGCGCATTTACTCAACGAAAAGCAAGATACTTATTCATTAGACACCTATCTTTGTTTAGGATGCGGACATTTACAAAATATTGATATTGTTAATCCTGATATTCTTTTTAGAAATTACACTTACAAATCTTCAGTTTCTTTGGGATTAGTTGATTATTTCAAACAATATGCAAACGAAGTTGTCAGTCAACTTCATTTACCAACTGATTCATTAGTCGTTGAGTTAGGTAGTAATGATGGCTCATTATTAAAAGCTTTTAAAGAAAAAGGATTGCGTGTAGTCGGTGTTGATCCTGCAAGAAATATTGCGGCTGCAGCAACTACAGCTGGTATTCCGACGGTTCCTGAGTTTTTTACTTTACAAGTCGCAGAAAATATTTCAACCCATCATGGTAAAGCAAATTTAATTTGTGCCAATAATGTGTTTGCACATGCTGATAATATTGCTGACATTGTAAAAGGTATTCGTCATTTATTAACAGATGATGGCGTATTTGTTTTTGAAGTTTCTTATGTGCCAGACATCATTGATAATATGGTATTTGATACCATTTATCATGAACATGTTTCTCATCACGCCATTATTCCGCTTGAAAATTTTTTTAATGCTTTAGATATGACTTTGTTTGATGCAAAAAAAGTAAAATCTAAAGGTGGTTCGATTCGTGGATTTGCGCAGCCGCGTTCAACCGGTCAACGTGCTAAATCAAAAGATTTATTAGCGATGATCGTAGAAGAAGAACGACGCGGCATTTTACAACCGAAAATTTACCGTGATTTTTTTGAATCGATTGAAAAACGTAAAAAAGCGACTTTGAATTATGTTAAGGAAGCGCTGGCTCAAGGAAAAAAAGTGGCAGGCTTTGGTGCGTCAACGACAACAACGACCTTGCTTTATCATTTTGAATTGCAAGATAAGCTGAGCTTTATCGTCGATGATAATCCGATTAAACAAGGATTATATAGCCCTGGCGCGCATATTCCTGTGCTGCCTTCTTCAGCTTTGCAAACAGAAAAGCCTGATTTGGTGGTAATTCTTGCGTGGATGTATGCAGATGTTATGATCAACAAGAGCCAAGCGTATCTTGAAGCAGGCGGTGAATTTTTGAGGCCGCTGCCGGAGGTGAGGGTGGTCAATCAAAATGGGATGAGAGAGTTAAAGTAGTAACCCATTCCCCTCTCCTCCCACGTTTCGTGTGGGGGAGGAGAGGGTTAGGGAGAGGAGGGATATTTTATGCAAATCACCAAAAGCGAAGTTACAAAAATTCCATACCTCGACGGGCTGCGCGGTGTTGCAGCCTTAATGGTCATGTTCGCCCATTTAATGATTACACTTTATCCTGCAGTTATCACTTTTTTGCCATCAGAAGTACATACATCTTATGATGTCGCTCTTGGTATTTCTCCTTTTTCTTTTCTTTGGCGCGGTAATTTTGCTGTTTGCATTTTCTTTGTGATTAGTGGTTACGTGCTTTCTGAATTTTGTTCTAAAACGAAACTTAGTTTTCCTGCGCAAATCGTGCGACGTTACTTCAGATTGGCTTTTCCTATGTTAATTACTTCTATGTTTGCGTGGGCTTTACTTCGATTTAATCTTTACAATAATTATAAAGCTTCTTCTATTACGCATAGCGGATGGCTTTCTATGTGGTATCAATTTCACCCTTATTTTTTCAAGATGGTTGTAGAAGCATTATACGGTGCTTTTGTTAAGGGATCGGCAATTTATAATTCCAATTTATGGACGATGCAAATTGAGTTGATTGGCTCCGTCTATGTTTTTTTACTGCATAGTTTATTTAAAAATCGTTATCTACGTTTAGGTTTAATTATTTGGTACATCAGTAACAATATTCATAATTACTTAATATTATTCGCGTGTGGTGCTTTTCTTTTTGATTTCAAAGATGAGATCATTCTTTTTTTACGCCTCGCCATTCCTTACGATCGATTACGAAATATTTTTGTGATCATGGGTTTTTGTTTCAGTGTTTACCTCGGCGCTTTTCCTGAATTACAACCTGGCATGACTTCTCCCTGGTATCCTGGTTTTACCCCTCATTTGCAAGGCTGGCATATGTTAGGTGCGACGTTACTTGTTATGTTCTTATTCAATTGGCAAAAAATGCAAGAATGGCTTGGCAGTCAAATTGGAAAATTTTTAGGGAAAATTTCTTTTGTCCTTTACTTAATTCATTTACCCATTATCTGTTGTTTAACGGCGTGGATTATTTATTTCACGCGAAGATTACCTTATCCTGTAGCAACTTTTTTAGCTGCCGGTTTGACGATCCCCTTTGTTGTCTTGATTTCTGCTCTGACTTATCAGTATGTTGATCAATACACGACATCATTTTCTCGTTGGGCTGGTCGTTATTTTGATCGATGCTTTTCATTTAAAAATAAAAAATTGGTGGATGAGGAACAAGGAGTTGAGCGGCCCGAGGTGGTGCTAGAAGGTAATACATGAATGGATTAAGGGAGTTAATACCATGAGTGAAAGAAAATCAGAGATAATGAACAAGAAAATAAAAAGAAAAGTTAAGCTAGTATTACAAATTAGTATGTTTTTTTGTTTTCGTCATCTTTTTTCTATTTTGCCATTGAAAATAGCTTTTTCTTTGATTGTATTAGTGCGTGTGATTAGTCGACGTGTTGCGTTTTTTTTAACACGTGTATTTATGTTGACGGCAAGTAAGAAATTAAATAGTGATAAAAACTATAAATTTTCTTTTAATTTATTTTCTCAATTATTACCACTACAAACAGCAGATATTCTTATTCGATTAAGTTTATTTCATGAAGCGATTTATGTTCTTGAAAAATGTAGATGGGTATTTAAATCTTATCGAGTTGCTTTACTTGTATCGCAAGCTTATTTTGAGATAGCAGATTTTGTTAAGGCAAGAGAAGCTTTGTCTCTTTATCAAGAACAAACGTATATGAATGCTACTGCTTATACATCGGGATTGATTTATTTATTATTTGATGACCCAGCAGCAGATAATTATTTGTTGTTTGCAGCTAATTATTTATCTATAGGCTGGTGTCCTCATCAAAATATTGCAGCACGATATCCAGCTGTTTATCAACCACATCAAATAGATTATGACGCCGGTGTGAATGGCTTGATGTTTGATGCTTATAATTATTTAGCGCAACGTGTGACGCATGTTGGTAGAGGAGATATTGGTATTGAGCTTTACGCAAAAGCATTTGCGATACAAAAAAAGCTTTTACAAAGTGAAGTTATTTTATCTTCTGAACTTAAAAAATTATTAAATATAACGAATATAAAAGAATTACGTATTTTATCGTGGGAATGGTTAACTCAAATTGGTCATCTCGGTATGTTGGATGTACTTTTTAGAATGAAAGCATTAGGTTGGTGGTCAGGTAAAGTTGTGATTTTATATCCTGAAGAAACAGGTTCAGCAAATGATGTGATTACATCATTATTTCAAGATGAAGCCTTAATATTAAGAAGCGATATTAATGCTTCTCAGCCTATTATAGATGAATTGTTTTCACTGCAACGATATTGTGGATTAAGCTTTAATGCCTGGGAATATCCTAATGGAACTGTTATACCATGGCAACAAGCAGGTGCTAGAGCGATGCGTGAATGGGATGAGCAGCAACGTCAATTACCTTTACTTAAATCATTTGATAAACAATACGATAATTCCATTGTTCTTCAAACACAAGTAGATCAGATCAGAAAAAAATGGGGCATGAAACCAAATGATTGGTATGTTTGTTTACATATGCGTGACGCAGCTTTTTATGGCGAAATGGCAGGTACAGGTCAAACACATCGTAATGCTGAAATGGAATCATACTTAAAAGCAATTCAGTATATTACTGAACGCGGTGGTTGGGTCATTAAATTAGGCGGAAAAAAATCTGAATTATTACCTAAAATGGATAGAGTAGTTGATTATGCTTGCAGTCATTTTAAATCTGCGTTACTGGATGCTTATTTTTTGCGTTATGCTCGTTTTTTTATTGGAACAACATCAGGCTTAACCAATATTGCTATTAGTTTTGGCATTCCCTGCGCCTTAGTTAATTGTATTACGGTTGATTCTCAACTTTGGAATAACAAAGTGAGATTTGCACTCAAAAGAATAAAATTATCAGACGGACGTTTTTTAACACAACGTGAATTAACTTCTTCACCTTGGCGATGGCGTTTATTTGCGGCAGAAGTTTTACGATTGCATCATGCTTCTATTGTAAATAATACAGAAGATGAAATTTTAGAAGTAGTAAAAGAAGTGGATGCGCTTAGTTGCCAAAGCAGTCCATTTTATTTAAAAAATTATCCTCATGCGAATGAGCTAATACAAAGATGGGGTAATAGTTTATCGATACCTGAATTTTATGGAAATGGATTGCCTAGTTTGTATTATTTAGCGAAATATGAAAATATTTTTTTAGATCAGGTGGTGGGGAAAGAGGCTTCAATTAGTGTTTCATGATGATGTCTTTATTTCCCTCCCCTCCAGCTATGCTGGAGGGGAGGGAAAAGCGTTGGTTATATTATTTATTATTGGTACTTAATATGTTGTTTAATTCATTTCCATTCATTTTTATTTTTTTGCCCCTCGTCCTCTTCGGCTATTATTCCATCGCAAAAATCTCCGCAAATCCAACCTACCGCCTAGCTTTTCTCGCTGTTGCCTCCCTTATTTTTTATAGTTATTGGGATATCACTTTTTTACCTATCATCAGTATTTCAATCGCATGTAATTATATATTCGGATTACTCATCGGAAATAAATCCATCACTGATCAACACAGTAAAATTCTATTTATTATTGCAGTCTTATTAAATTTAGCAGCGCTTGCTTTCTACAAATACATCAATTTTGGTATCAACATCTTAAACCATGTTGCACACGCTAATCTTCAATCGTCAACGGTCCTTTTACCCCTAGGCATTTCATTTTTCACTTTCACCCAAATTGCCTATCTCGCTGATGTTTTATCAGGTCATACAAGTGAAAAAAATCTCATCAAATACACCCTTTTCGTGACCTATTTTCCGCATTTAATCGCAGGACCCATCATTCATCATAAAGAGATGATGCCGCAATTTCATCATGATAAATTAAAAAAAATAAATATAGAAAATATTGTCGTTGGACTGTCTATTTTTGTGATGGGTTTATTTAAAAAAGTCATTATTGCTGATGGATTTGGTATGATTGCTGATCCCGTTTTTTCTGTGGCAAATCATACGATTGTACTTGCTATGGATGCGATTGGTGCTGCGCTTGCTTATACCTTGCAAATTTATTTTGATTTTTCGGGTTATTCCGATATGGCAATTGGTTTGTCATTAATGTTTGGTATTTTGTTGCCGTTTAATTTTAACATGCCTTATAAGGCACGTAGTATGATTGAATTTTGGCAGCGTTGGCATATCACTTTGTCACGATTTTTAAGAGAGTATTTATATATCAAATTAGGCGGTAATAGACGAGGTAAAATAAGGCGTTACATGAATTTAATGATTACGATGTTCTTAGGTGGTTTGTGGCACGGTGCAGGCTGGACGTTTGTTGTATGGGGATTACTTCATGGTATATATCTTGTGATTAATCACGGATGGCGTCATATCGTTAATACGTATCCTTTCCTTGTGCGATATACACGCTCAGTGATTTATCCTATTTTTTCGCTTATTGTTACACAATTTTTTGTTGTACTTGCCTGGATTTATTTCCGTGCTGAGCACTTAAGAAGTGCTGATCGATTAGTGAAATCTATTTTTACTTTTCATCATGCTGTTGTTCATGCTAGGCCGCATCTTATTACAAATATTGAATTTATATTGATCGCATTTGTTTATATATTGTGTCTGCTTATGCCAAATATCAAAACAATATTTGGTTCATGGAATGTTGGATTAGTGACATATCAACATCAACCGCAAAATAATTTGTTATCATTGAAATGGAATATGAGTGCGAGATGGGCAATTGCAATAGCTGTATTATTTTTGATTTCGTTATTATTTATTTTAGCTGCTGGCGATGGCAGTCGGTTTTTATATTTTCAATTTTAATAATTAAAACTATTCCCTCCCCTCCAGCGAAAGCTGGAGGGGAGGGCTAGGGAGGAGAGGATTAGTTTAAAAACCCTCCTCTCCCCAACCCTCTCCTCCCATAAATGGGAGGAGAGGGAGCAGTTTTGGTTATGCTTTTGCAATGACAGAGAGAAAGAGTAACATATGCATAATAATAGAGCTTTTCTTAAAATTTATTGCGATACTTTACTCATAAATTACCGTAAAAATGGTTTTTTTTGGATCATAAAAAAAGTCATATTAAAAATGACTAAAGAACTCGTTTGGTTATTACTTCTCCCCATTTCCATCACTTTACATCTTTTAAATTTCAGACGTCTTCCTATCCGCGTCGAGCATGTCGGCCATTTAACTTCAGAAATAGACACATTTCTCAAAGCAAAATATTTAAAATTAATCCTATCAAAAAAATATTTTATTCTTGCTCCAATCAATAAAGTATCAAACAAACATTTACTTCATTATTGGTCGCCAAAAGTAATGATATTAACGCAACCATTTATTTGCACTTTTATCGCTCTCCTAACAAAACGCTATTTTATGCAAGATAGAAGTTCGGGTTGCACTGTCGGTCATTTTGGTACGCAACCAATTTATGCGATTAATAAACAATGGGGCGATAGAAAACCACTTTTGTCTTTAAATGAAAATGATCTTGACTGGGCTAATAATGAATTACCAAAATTAGGTATTCAAAAAGATCAATGGTTTATTTGCTTGCATGTGCGCGAAGGCGGATTTTTACCCCATAACGAATCGATTCAAGCACATCGAAATGCATCAATTAATAATACTATGCTTGCTATTCAAGAGATTATTAAACGCGGTGGCATGGTTGTGCGTATGGGTGATTCTTCCATGTCTGTTTTCCCTCCAATGGAGGGCGTGATTGATTATGCGCATCATCCCCTAAAATCAGAACGCATGGATGTTGTTTTATGCGCGAAGGCAAAATTCTTTTTAGGTTGTACTTCAGGGTTGGCTTTTTTGAGTATGGTATTTGGTGTCCCAGTTGCACATTCGAATATGATACCTGTTGAAACCTTAGGTTTGCGTCCTTACGATATTAGTATTTCAAAATTATTAATCGATCATCAATCGAATCGTTATTTTACTTTTCCTGAAATGATGTCGTCTAAAATGGGAGGCTTTTTTTATACTCATCAATATAAAGAGGCAGAAATTGATATTCAAGAAAATACATCAGATGAAATATTTGATTTGCTTTGTGAAATGTTAGATAGATTAGAAGGGCGATTTCATGAAACAAAAGAAGATGCCGCATTACATTCGCGCTACCTTTCATTGATTAAACCGGGTCATTATTCTTATGGTGCAGCATCGAAAATTTGTATTGCTTTTTTACGTAAATATCAATATTTGATGGATGATGTAAAATGAGAAATTCTGTTATTCGTTATTTGTTAATTTTTATCTGTAGTTGCTTATTAAGCATAATGTTGTTTTTTATTTATATGACACACGGTAGAGATCATTTGGGTGCAATCTCTTTGCATGGTGATAAACACTGGTATCGTACCTACGATGATAAATTTAATCAACAAGCACAAGACAGAGATATTTTTTATCACCATATTGGCCGATCCATTGATGAAGCCAAAAAAGCAGATATTATTATATTAGGGCATTCAATGGTGCTTTTCGGTTTGCGTAATGATTTAATAGAAGCATTCGAAAAAAAATATCACATTAAAATTTATAATTTAGCCACAGCGGGTGATGGAAGTGGTGAATTTATTAGACGCGTTATTAAGAGATGGGGCTTGCATCCTAAGCTATGGATTATTAATGCTGATGATCATGGCGGTTCTTTTTTTTCTGTCTCACTAGATGATTTTGGTAACTTTGGAAAAAGCTCAGCGCCAAATGTAGTTGCTTATAGCCGATTAAATGCTTATTTAAATGTATGGGGAAGAAATATATTGTGGCGATTGGGTGATTTTTCTCATCAAATTTATCAATTTTTAGGTGAACCAGAATTATTTCTTCATCCTATTTCTCATGTATTTAGAAATATTAAAAACGGTAATTGGGATTTAAGTCAAAACTGTTATTATATGAATCCTGGATTACCTATTAAAGTTCTACGAGACCAAAACTGTCATGCTACAGGAGATGAAGTGATAGAATCTCTTTACTACAGAGATGATATAGGTGGTGATATTTTGCTGATGTTAATCCCGCATAGTGAATATTGTCCTAAACGATTAAGTGAATTAGCAGATAATCTCGGTGTTGAATCAATGTTATTTCAACCTAAGCCATCATATTTTACAATAGATCAGTCTCATTTAAACAAGAAGGGTGCGATTGCATTTACCAAGGATTTTTTAAATGCATTAGAAAAAACTCAGGCATTTAAGAGGGTGATTAATAATAATACACTAAGTAAAAAAATAAATTTACCATTTAATTTTTGTTTTTCAAATAAAACGAAAGCTCGGCTATTTGTTCGATTAATGAATCAAATAAGTACGAATGATATAACGTTAAATCCGGGAGAATCCATAAAAAAAGTAGGGGAAAGATATGCGGTTTTGTGTTGGGATGATCAGGCATACTCATCTAGAAATTGTCCGCATGTAATCGCACAGCAGAGGCTTAAGTGTTGAGGAACAGTTTATGCTGCAGTTAAAATATAATAATTTTATCATAAAAGTGCTAAGAAGGTTAAAATATCAATTTTTTTTCCCTATTTACGTTATCTTAATTTATATTTTTTTTCAAATACCGGTTATAAAAATTTTTTTTTCAAAGTTCACACGGTTTCGTATTATTTATGCAAAAAAATTAGAAAATAATTCGGTGGATTTTTTTGAAGATAAAAAATTTTTATCTTCAATGAAGTCACTTAAGAGGCTTGAAAAGATCGGTCTAATGAAAGCCGGTGATTATTGTCGTCTCGCTCTTATTTATCTTATTTATAAAAAAGAAAATAAGGCATTGAAATGTTTGCGAATAGCCTCTGAGAATGATCCTTTTTACTTGAATCCTGATTTGGATAATTCGAATGACCCGATGACAGTTACTTCCAATACACCATTTGTTTGTGATGATGGCCTTTTATACGCTGGTTATTATTATGCGTCTATTCGTGCGTATCAAGTAGGGGCGGGAAATATAAGCAATGAATTAGCTCAACGGGCTTTATTTAAACAAAATATTATTAAATATAAAACAAAAATATCGTCAGAATTAGGTAATTTTTTAAGTAAACATCAATTAAAATTAGATGATCTTCGATTATTTCCTGCCGTATGGATTACACAAATTGGACATATTGGCATGTTAGATATTATGTTGCGTATGAAAGAGCTAAATTGGTGGCAAGGGAATGCGGTGATACTTGTGTCCAATGATTTTGTTGCGAATCATTTATTTCTTGATATTATTTCAAAATATCATCGCGCTATTATTTTAAAAAATGAAGAATATGATTTGTTCAGTAATGAATTAAACAACCTAATTCGGTCTCGTGGGTGTTATTTTCACACCTTTAAACCTCCCGGTATGCCTTTCATGCGCTGGCATGAGGCAGCTGCATTTGCGATGTGGAAAGAAAAAAACAATCTTTTATTTAATGCAGGTCTTATAAAAGCATTTGATCATTATTTAGAAAATAATCTTGAACTTAAAAACCGATTTGAAACTGCATTAGCAGATTGGGGCATGGGAAAAAATGATTGGTATGTTTGTTTGCATCTTCGTGAACCGGGTTATTATAATGATAAAGAGGCAGATAGGGGACAGGGTAATCGAAATTCCTCATTAATGAATTATCAAGAAGCCATTCGCTTTATCACTGAAAGAGGGGGTCGTGTTATTAAAATGGGCGCAAAAAATACACCTTTTCCCATAAAAATGCCTGGTTTAATTGATTATCCGCATAGTCTTCATCATGATACTTCACTTGATATTGCGCTGATACGTCATGCAAAATTTTTTATTGGGACTACGTCTGGTTTAGCAAATGTTGCGATGAGTTTTGGTATTCCAACAGCGCAAGTGAATTGTATTACGACAGAATTTCAGCCCTGGCATGCTTCTACAAGATTTTGTTTAAAATTAATTAAACGTAAAAATGGAACTTATCTGACACAACAAGAATTAACAAGTGACGCAAGATGGATGCTGGCGACTGCTCAAACAATGAAAGCAGCAAAATTAACAGCAGAAGAAAATACTCCAGATGAAATTTTAGAAACAGTCAAAGAAGTTTATGAATTAAGTTTTAA
Organism: Gammaproteobacteria bacterium; assembly: GCA_013288125.1. GTDB lineage: Bacteria > Pseudomonadota > Gammaproteobacteria > DSM-16500 > DSM-16500 > Aquicella. Next base: position 50,730 of record JABDCN010000007.1, on the reverse strand, counting down.
TATTCAAAAAAACAATGACCCTATGATTGCTCAATGGCAAGCATCATTAGCAGCTCCATATGTTTATGGAGCTGCTCAATTAAGTAGTTATTTTTTGCGGAAACATGGTAGAAACTTCCTGACTAATATCAGGGAAAGCTTTTTCTAGTCTTGCCAGTATTTTTTTTGCTGATTCTACTTCATTATTTGAGAATAATTTTTTAACCTTGTCTAAATAAGGCGTGAGTAAAAATATCGTTTCTTGAATGCTAAATTCATCATCGTGATAAAATCGCCAAGTGGTCGTTTTCATATGTGATAATGAACTTCTACTCGTTTCCCAAGATGAAATGTTTTTTTCTTTTTGTGGTAGACTATGTTTGGGTTGTTCTAATGGTACTGAAGGTGAAATTTTTAAACCTTCTTCAATTAATCGACAGAATAATTCAGGTGATTCTTTTTCATAAACAAGTTTCTGATTTTCCTTAGCAAAAGGTAAACGTTCTTCTCCTAATGCAACTCCGTAATCTTTGCAGCCATCAGGATGCATTTTTGTAATAAAATAAGGAACATTTGAAAAATTTGCTAAGACGGCAAATCCACTAGAGGTGCCAATAAAAAGATGGCCTCTTAATATTAGAGAGAGTTCGTGACTAAGGCCCATTCCATAGACTCTTAAGCTAAGTACATTCGGTAAACGGAGTAGCATCAAAGGTTTTTCCTGTAGTCGACCAACCGCGATGAATATTACATCGGGATATCGTGTTGCGGCTTCTTTCAAAAATTCATACCATGCAAGGAAGTCTGAGTCGCGGTGATATGAACATTCTCCACCATATCCACCATCTAATTTACGTAATCGTAAATGAAAAGTTACAATTTTTTTATTACTTAGTCTAGAGGCAATGAATCCGTCAATATCAGCATTATTTTTTTTTGTAAATAATGGAATGTATTTTTTTTCATTATAATAATGATTAATTTCTTTGTATGCGCTTATATTATCAGAAAAATATTGCGTTAATTTTTCATCGTTCTTTAAAAATTGACGTATTTTACCATGCAAAACATCATTTAAAATAAATTTTAATGTTTCTGCTGTCCTTCTACGTTTCAATGGTTCAAATTCTTTGGAAAAAATATTATGTTTTTTTAAGATGGCTCTATATTCAGCGATGGCCTTCTTATCAAGTGATGCATGATTGAGTTGATTTAAATAATCTAATTGTTCAAATAATTTTTTACGTTCGTGAAAAATGAAAATATTGCCTAATTTGGGGTGTAGTGAAAAAGTCGTATAGACTTCATTAAAAAAAATATCATAATTTTGAGACGTGATAAGACTACGTTGAAAAATTGATGTAGGGTGTTTTTGGTCTAAGCAAAGATAAATATCGATATATTTTTTTCCTAACTCTTCACAGCGTATTGAAGTATGTATACACCAGCTTAAGATATCTCCTAATGAATAAGGGAAAAGTTCAAAATCATAAATGGCGACTAAATTGCTTGAGTTAAACACATCGTCTAACACGATAAAAAACTCCTTTATTGATGAGTCCTTAAAATAACTTTCATTTTAAAGGTTAACATTAGATTTTATCAATTAATCTTACCTTGCTTTTCCATGGGTGTGAAAAACGATTTTTCCATACACTAAAAGAAAATAGAGGCGAAGTCCATCGTTTACGATTAGGTGCATCAATAAAATGATAGATAGCGGCGGATACAATAAGAACAAGAAAGACTACCCGATAAGGATGCTGATTCCATTTATCTTCAGTATAACCAAAATAAGTTAAAATCATGAGAAGGCATGCGCTGAAAGAACCATGACAAATATAAACTTGATATGAAATATTGCCTAACCAAGTAAGAAATTTATTAACCACCGGGGAAGAAATTTTAATATGAGGCGAATAAATGAGTGCCAATGCTACGCCAAGGACAAGGGCGCACTGAATTGTACCTGGCAATTGATTATAAACACCCATTAATAGAACAGGTAAAAATAACAAAAGACATTTAGACCATGATTTATTAAAATTTCTATAATATAAAAACCCAAGCAGCCACGCCCAGGCGCAACAAATAAAACCGTGGCCTCCTGCTTCGCCTGCATAGCGTGTCCAGTTAAGAAATGGCGAATGTGCGTATAAATCACCAGATATACCAATTATAATTAAAAGAATTACATTTGGGGTGCGTCTGAAAATAGGGGATAAGAGGTATAATCCCTCCTCAATCGCTAATGACCAAGAGACAATATTTGCATTGATTGCTGTTGTAAAGTAACCTTGCATCATAAAAGCGTTACCGATTATTTGGCCTGTGGATGCGTTATGTTTTATAGCGAGCGGCAATACAAATGCAAAATAACAAAAAAAATAGGTTGGCCAAATTCTCCAAATTCGTCTCAATAGGAATTTTTCAGGTTTCTTTGTGATGGAATGTGCAATGGAATATCCTGAAATCATAAAAAATGCTATTACTGCAGCAAAACTCCCAAGATAGTGAGCAAAATTTACCAAACTTTTACCATGATGTACTAAAGGGCTAAAATCTGTATAACCTCCCCAATGTGAAAATAAGACAATCATGGCTAAAAAAAATCTGATGGCTGCTAATAGAGACCAATTAGTGTTAACTTGAGTGATTTGCTCGGGAGAAAAAATATTTTTAATAAGAAGAGCCTCAGATTTTGCGGTTTGCATAGTTACATCCATATAACTCGATATAATCTTTCATTTTACAATGAGGATTTTCAAGTTCCTGAACAGAATGTGATAGTATACGGAAGCAAAATTACTTTGTGAACAACATTGGATTGGTTAGTTTTAGCATATGGTATAAAGTTAGCTTTAAAGAGCAAACTAAAAATCTATTTGTTGGAGTAAGAGTGAAACAACCTATTCGCCTACCAGAGCTCGACGGATTAAGAGGCCTTGCTTCTCTCATGGTCTTTTTTAATCACCTTGCTTTAACTATTCTTCCCTCATTATCAACCTTATCTCCCGATGCTTCTCATCATCATATTTTCATCACTATTGGCTTTTCGCCTCTCAACATTTTCTGGGGAGGGGATTTTGGGGTGTGTATTTTTTTCATATTAAGCGGATATGTGCTTGCCCAATTTTGTAGTCATACGCGTCTTGGTTTATTGGCGATGATGGTAAGACGCTACCTGCGACTTGCCTTACCCATGTTATTTAGTACCTTATTTGCCTTTGCATTGCTGGATTTTGGCATGTTTTTCAATGGTTCAGCGTCAAAAATTATTACCCACAGCGATTGGCTTGCTTTGTGGTATCACATGCAACCAACTGTCTGGATTGCAATTAAGGAAGGACTCGTTTCAGCATTTGTCCACGGAAAAAGTGCTTATAATTCTAATTTATGGACAATGCGCATAGAATTAATCGGTTCAATGATGCTGTTTATTTATTATGTATTGCCTAATCGATTCACACGAATTATTTTACTTACTCCTGCTATTTTATTCTTGCCGAGTTATTTCCCTTTATTTCCAGCAGGCGCTTTATTGTTTGAACTATCATATTCTATGGAAGATTTCTATGCTCGTAATAGCAAATACATTGAAATAGTGGCAATTATTTTATTTTTAATGGGTATTTATGCAGGGAGTTTCCCGGCCTCTGGTACGAATGTTAGTTTTGCATCACCCTGGCATAACTTTCTTATCAAAAGCAGAAATGCTCAAGCATGGCATATGTGGGGTAGTGTTTTCATGTTGCTCGGTGTGATTTATTCTAAAACGATAAACTACTATTTCAAATCGATGTTATTTCAATTCTTGGGTAAGATTTCCTTTTCATTATATTTGGTTCAAATCATGATATTTTGTAGTTTTACTTCTTTCATGATGCTTTATTTCAAAGATCTTGATTATCTTTTGGCGGTTTTGATTGTAGGTATTAGCTCGCTTTGTATTTCATTGATATTGTCATATATCATTGCGATTTATGTGGATGCTACCTCGATTAAGTTTTCTCGAAGGCTGGGTAAGCTTGTTGATCAGTTTGAGCGCGCTGTAAGCGGTTTGCTCTCTTCCACCTTCCTCGATTTGGCGCATCGATATAATGATAAATAAAGATAGACATTCCAAAAACAACTACTATAAACGCAGTAGCACTATTTTTTAAGAAGTGAATTGTTGAGAGTACAAACCAGATAGGGGCATGACAGATATACAAAGGGTAAGAAATATTACCTAGCCAATTAAGACGGCGATTCATTTTTTCAGATAAGGTTGTGATTGAAGGAGAATAAATCAATAATAATGCTGTTCCTAAGACAACTGAGCATTGAAGTTTACCAGGTAACTGATTACATGCGCCCATTAACATAACCGGAATAAAAATTAAACTGATCTTTGCTAATGTATTATCAGCGTGACGATAATAAACAAATCCTAACAACCAAGCCCATGCACAACAAATCACACCTCGTCCTGCCACTTCTCCTGCAAAACGAGTCCAGCCTAATTGATCAGAATAAAAATAAAATAAACTAGATATTGCAATTAATCCGGCAAGAACAAATGTATGAGTTCGTTGAAAAAGGGGGGAGCAGTAATATAACAACTCTTCTATGGCAAGTGACCATGTACTTGAATTCGATTCCAGGACAGGAATAAATAAGCCTTGCAGCAACAATGCATTTCCTACTATTTGCCAGCCTGTATAGGTGACAAAGAAAAAAGTAACGGGAAGAGTCAATACAAAAAAAGTAAAAAGGTAAGTAGGCCAAATTCGCCATATCCGTCTTAATATAAAGCGTTCAGGTCTATTTGTGATGGAATGTGCAATGGAATAACCTGAGATCATAAAAAAGGCCATCACTGCACCGAGGCTACCGAGAAAATCGGCAAATTCGCATGGGCGAAAGTGGTGGTAGCCACCCATATGAGAAAAAAAAACGATGGATGCTAGTGTAAAACGAAGACCGGCTAGGACAGACCAATTGGTATTTAATTTCATTTGGGTGCTCTTTGAACTCAGATTGCCTTTGATTTAATGAGTTTAAAATTTTAGGAGCGTATTGATCTCATAGCATATCTTAATGGTTTAGTGATCCGCCATGACTTTGATTGTAAAACGCCATCTAAATCATTTTTCATTTGATTTCTTTCTTTTATCATTTCATTTCGTTCAGTCATGACTTGATTTAATTGATTAGTGAGTTTTTCAATCATTGCATTTAGATCGGCAGACGTTAAATAGCGTTGAGCAATTTCAGAATTAACTGCGGAATGAGTCGTTGCTAATTCTAAAACACAACGAAATGGTGTGTTGACGATTTTTTTTAAAATTACATTGATATTGAAACAAGGAATACGACCACCTTTGAGATTGGCAGATTGTTTTGTTGAGAGCTGTTCTATATGTCGAAAATCCATTCCTAAACGATCAAAATCATTGCTGCCAGCCTCCGTAAAAAAAAGGTCAAGAATTTCATATTGATTGGCTTGTGCGAGATCATGAAAAAAAACTGGAGTATAGCAATAGTAACCATGGTCTAAGTAACCTGTTCCTGGCAGTTGGTGATAAATAATGCCATCAACTTTAGCAGCGTCATGAATAATTTTAAAACTGTTCCATTGATTAAAAATGTGTTCAGTGGTGCCGAAATTTAAAATGACATCGAAATATTCACTATGTTGTTTGGGAAGGTCATCAAAGTTGAGATCTAATATCTCAGTTTTAAGCGCAGGGCAGACATCAAAAGAATTATATTCAATGTTAGTAAGGTCAGTAAGTTCAGACAATAATGATGTGCGTTCTTCGGGACGAGGTGTTGAGAAATATTCAATACGTTTTAACTCTGTTACTAGCGCTTCATCAAACTGAGTGATGCCTTGATTTTGACAAAAATGGTGAAGTTGATTTTTTGTTGCATGATAGATATTTTGCGGCCCTATGTCTAATAATTTATTTTTTGTTTGTGTCAGATAGCCTTGTTTTTGCAAATAAAGCATGCATTCCAGATTCATTCCCATTTTTGCTTTCTCCTATCGCGGCTTAATTTTTTTAAATATTTATCTCAATAATAATATCGGCTATAGTAGTTCATGTTTAAACTTCAAAAGTATAGCTAAACATGCCAACTAAACACAATCCCTATTTTTATCGTGCCGATATCGATGGGCTGCGCGCCCTCGCAGTTCTATCTGTCGTACTCTATCACGCATTTCCCAATCGATTTCATGGCGGTTTTATAGGCGTAGACGTTTTTTTTGTTATTTCTGGATTTTTGATTACGTCTATTATTTTAAATGGTGTGACAAATGATGCATTTAGTTTTCTTACTTTTTATTCAAGAAGAATTAAACGTATTTTTCCGGCACTGATTGTTGTTATTATATTTTCGCTGATGATGGGTTGGTTTATTCTGCTGCCTGGTGAATATAAGCAATTAGGTAAACATGTTGCGGGTGGGGCAGGGTTTATTTCAAATTTTGTTTTATGGCATGAATCGGGGTATTTTGATGCTGCGGCAGGAACGAAAATACTCTTACATCTCTGGTCTCTCGCGATTGAAGAGCAATATTATTTAATTTGGCCGGCACTTATTTTTTTTGCATATAAACGAAAATATAATTTAGCGTTTATTTTTATTTTTTTAATGTTGCTTTCATTTTGGCATAATGTTCATTTAGTTAAAACACATGAAATTGCAGCATTTTATTCGCCGTTATCACGTTGCTGGGAGTTGCTCGCCGGTAGTTTGATTGCTTATTTCACCCTTAATTATAAGCCCTCTCAATCATTTTTAATTTTTAAACAATCCATTTTTTTACAAAATATGCTTCCTTTGATGGGGCTTTTTCTCATTTTATTGGGTGAAAAACTCATTACGAAAGCATTATTATTTCCAGGTTGGTGGGCGCTTCTTCCCATTATTGGGACTTCTTTTATCTTATTATCTTACCCAAATTCTTGGGTAAACCAGTATATATTATCTCATCGCATTTTAGTTTCCATCGGTCTCATTAGCTATCCTTTATATTTATGGCATTGGCCTTTGTTAGCATTGGCGCGCAATCAGACTGATCAATTACTCACAATCGAAGCACGTTTAATCATTGTTGTTGCAAGCCTGGTATTTGCTTGTTTAACTTATCATATCATTGAAAAGCCCATCCGTTTTGGTAATCGACTTCGCTTTCAAGCGCCTATCTTATGTTTGTTGATGTTACTCATTGGTTGTTTTGGTTTTTATGACTATAAGCAAAATGGACTTGTTGGATATCGTATGCAAGACAAATTTGATTACGATGCTTATTTTGATGGGTATTTTCACGATCAAACAAAATTTGTTGTGGAGAGAGAGCAAATTGGGCAAGATCAATGTAATCGATTTGATTATCTTAGTCATTGGGGGAATAAAGCACCGCGTCCAAATATCAGTCCTGAGTGTTATACTAAGCATACTAAAAAATCTATTTTATTATGGGGCGATTCGCATGCGGCTCATCTTTATTATGGATTGACTCAAATATTACCTAAAGATATTTCTGTTTTATTGGTATTTAGTTCTTCGTGTACACCGCATCCAGTTAATTTAAAAAGAATTCATGATGATTATTGTGAAATGTCGAATTATTCTGCTTTAAATGTAGCAAAAAAAGAAGTGCCAGAAGTTGTGATATTAGCCGCCAGTGGCTCTTTTGATATCAATTATATTCGACAATTATCACATCAATTAAAGCAATTTGGTGTTAAAAAAATATTTGTTATGGGTGAAGTTCCTCATTGGAAGCCTTTCTTATATAAATTAATTTTAAAAGATTATTGGTACCATACGCCTCATCGTATTCTTGGACATCAAAATCAAGATATGTTGTCACTTGATCAAGCATTTAGAGCGCAATTAAAACCAAATGAAGAATTTGAATATGTAAACTTGTTCCATTTTTTTTGTAATCAAAGAGGGTGCATGACATATTTTGGTAATAATAAACGTGATAATTTAATTACATTAGATGATGCACATCTGAGACCGTTTGCGTCAGTTTATCTCGCGAAAAACTTGCTTGTGCCATTAATTTTGAGGCAGTATCAAACCCAAAAAGTGTATAAGTTAGGTTAATCCGTGCGCTCCTCAGGACGAGCGGGGAACGGGTTAACCGAACCTATACCAAAAGTATAATATTTATTTGGTATGCCTAAGCTTTTTATTATCACCTTAATGATCTTGCGTGATTCATTTAAAACTTTCGAGGTTTTTTACTCATCCCATCACCTTCACTTGCTCCCTCAGAAATATCATCATCACTTCTTTTCGTCTTTGTACTACTAGTCATAAATCGTTGCATGTTCTTTTTTTCATGACGTGATAATGCATCAGTCACGGTAGGTAAAATAGAAGGTGTTTTAACTGTATTTCTTAACTCAATTTGATCATTGATTAATGTTAAAATATCTAAATATTGCTTTTGATCTGCAATGGATTGCAATTTTTCTAAGACAAGTGTTTCTAAACAATGTTGTTCATTCATTTTTTTTATTAAACGCTGAGCAATTTTTGTTTGACCGTTATCAACCGCAATCTTTAAAGCGGTGTTATAATTTGCAACGCAAATGTTTTTTCCAAGTGAGAGCATGATGTCTATGCAATCAATATCATTATTATTAACCGCAAGCAAAAGCGGCGTCCAACCGTCATTACCTTGAATATTAAGATTAGCTCCATAAAAAAGTAAAGTAGAGACGCAGTCAATATTCCAATTTTTTATAGCGATTATCAAAGCGGTCTCGCCTTGTATATTCTGTAAATCAATAAAGGCGCCACGTTTAATTAAGGTATTAATACATTCATTAAATCCAAACATTGCCCCATACATGAGTGGAGTTAAAGCACCACAATCTGTAATATTTGGGTTTGCGCCATTATTTAATAACAAGAGAACAGCTTCATTTGAGCCGCGTATTACTGCGGCAGATAATACTGAAAGAAATTTTGATGTATATGTATTATTTATTAATGTTGATACTTCATGAGGTTGAAGATCAATAAGTTTGAATAAGGCTGGTAAAAGATGAGGTGTAGACATGGCAAAGATAAATAGGCTTTTTCCTTGATTTCCAAGTAAAATTTCTTTTGCTATTTCAGGATTTTTTAAATATTCTTCATAAATGGTAAAAGGGGTGTTTTCAATATTTTCTATACAGGCTAATTCAATATAAATATCATCGCCTAATCGGCGTATCATCTCATCAACACATTCTTTAAGAGAGGAAAATGATTGTGCTCTTCCATTTTCATATCTAGGATCAAAAAAGTACCATTGATCATTCTCGTAGCTTAATTCACAGGCATGGATAGGATTATGTACTAAGCATATATTCTTTTGGATGGCGTGTTTTACAGTTTTAGGTTCTAATATTTCAATGAGATTTTGCGAGCTAAAATGACCCCCAATTTTGTAATTATATTTAATTTCAAATTTTTGATTTGAATTATCTAAAATAACAAAAGGTCCGCCTGGCAATAATAAATTACGTTGAAGCATACTAATATGCGAAGCTTGATTAAATACAATAGCATGAATGAAGCGTTCAAAAATGTCATGTAAAACGACAGGGTTATTTGCATTGGGTAATGTCACTTCTTTTTGTAATGACTCAAATGTACCATCCCATGTTGAGATAAGATCAATCACAGCTTCCCACCAGGCTAATTGACCAGTAAGGCGCATGGCGGCACGACAGACTGATAATCCGTGACAAAAGCCGCCTTCTTCAAGTTGATTAATATATTCTAATGTGGCTAAAAAATTTGGCGGTAGATTTTTTAAAACAGGATAGGCTGCAGCTTCTTGTTCATTCAACGAATGAAGTTTGTCAGATAAAAGCCTTAAGTAAGCTAGTACTTGATGGCTAATAGCAAGTTGAGATTTGTCTCTATTTAACATAATGCCTCAATTTAATAAATTGAATCACTATCATGCTTTAAGTATAGCAAATAAAAGGCGGGGTCGTTGTTTTTACCAGATTTTAGTTATGCTATATTTGGACTTGAAAATATCTAGAATTGGAGTTATGATTATTAATATAAAATCTAAGTAAGAGGTATCATCATGGCTGCAGTTCGTCATCTACTCAATGATTTGAAAGATCCCTTTAAAGAAATGAATTTAATCAGAGAAGGTCTTGAAATAAATGTCGTTGAATCATTTTTGGCCAAAGAAAATTTTTTAGTGAAGGATATTTTAGAAAGATTGCATATTCCATCATCAACTTATTTTTCAAAAAAGAAAAATCATCAGCCTTTAGATACTTATGCAACAGAAAAATTCGTTAGATTGATTAGTGTTTTTATGAAGGCATCAGAGATCCTAGGTAAAATAGAAGCCAAAAATTGGATTTATAAAAACGTGCCTTCTTTAGATCATCAAGCACCTATTAATTTATTGGATACGGAAGTTGGCCATCGCCTTGTTGAGCAAACTCTTTTACAAATTAAATATGGTATGTACGCTTAATGACAACATGGTATCGAGCTTCGCAATTTAATGCAGTTAAAAAAGTATTTTCTGGTGATGGTGGATTGTTTACAGCAGCTCGATGGAACCATCTTGGCAGGCGAGTTATTTATTGTTCTGAATCCATATCACTTTGCACCTTAGAATGGCTGTCGCACAATGGATTATCTGTATCAGGTTTTAATTATTATCGATTTTCAATAGATGTTCCTGAAAAATTAATTCATAAATTTACAATAAAAGAATTACCAAAGGAATGGAACATGACGCCATCAACAATTGTGACACGAGATTTTGCTGAAAAATACTTGTTTTTATCAGATAAGTTTATTGCTTTGCGATTGCCTTCTGTTTTAGTGCCAGAAGAATTTAATCTTGTGATTAATCCGATGCATAAAAATTTTTCTAAGGTAATTGAGACAGTGAAGTTGATGGGTAAGCATTCTGCGCCAGTGAGATGAAAATTTATAAAAAAACCATAAACAACAACATCCTTACACTATTCGTCGCACGTAATGACAAATCTCTCATTGTTTGATAACGCGCAAATTTATTTTGTGAGGGGAGTTGACTAAATTGATTTAAGAAAACATGATGAGGATGATCTTGAGGGAGGCGTAACGACAAAGCTTCTGCTTGTTTAAAACAGAGCTGCATATTTTTTTTCTTTTGCTGAATTAATTTTTTTAAGGCAGGCCAGCTTTTCAATTTTCCATAAAAACCACCGCTGCCTATAGTATTATTTTGATGTTGTCGATATAAAACAGTTGGCTGTGAAATAAAATCTATTTTTCCAGAAGCGGCAGCACATAATGCGCACCACCAATCATGCATGACCACTTGATCGGGAATTGGGGATGCTTGTTCTAGTAAAATGCGATTTATTCCCACCGTGCAGCCTGTCACAAAATTATTAATCAATAAAGTATGAAGAGGGGAGTTCACGTTACGATTTATTTTTTCATATTGCAAAAATGAAGGATGAATATCATGTAATTGTGAATCAACCACGCGCAAATCGCTGTGTACTAATAACGGTGTGTCATGACCAAATTGCTGCTCCATGGATTGAAGAAGCGCGGTTTGTACGCTTAATTTATCAGGCAGCCAAACATCATCTTGGTCACAAAAGAAAATAAAATTTTCATCTCGATTGAGTGCGTGTTGCATTAACACAGAAAAACTTTTGATTGGTTTGATATTACCAAGTTGATCTTCAATAAGATGGATACGATGATCTATTTCTATATATTTTTTGATGAGTAAAGTTGTGTTATCAGTTGAACTGTCGTCGCGAATGAGTAGTGTCCAGTGTGGGTAAGTTTGCGAAATTAAACTGTCTAATTGATCAGCTAAATATTTTTCACCTTGATACGTGCTTAAAAGAATTAAAACATTCGGATTGCTATTCATGCGAATTTTAGCCAATAAGATTTGTTAATTCCCATCCGTTTTTTAATCTTGTAAGGAATATATTTTTCGTTCAAGCCGAGTTGATAGGCGGTGTATTTAATGAAAGTGGAAAGTAATGCTCTAGGTAATAAATATAATTTTTTATTTTCCAATAAAAATTTTAATTCTGATTTAACGAAACGTAATCCTTCACCTGTCGCACTATTAAAATCTCGCAGTAACCATTTTTCACGTCCATGAAAGACGCCAATCGAAAAATATCGATGAAATTCTTCTTTTAAACTGAGATTATGCGAATGAAATACCGTTGCATTGGCAGCATAAGCAATCGAATAACCTTGTATTAATAATTTGGCAGCAACATAGGCATCTTCTCCTGAAATTAAGTGATCAGGAAAATTACCAATCGCTTCAAGCGGTACTTTTTTATAAGCAGCGAAACTATCCGAATTAAAACATGTTTTGATGCCATATTTATCTTTGTCTTGATACGTTCTGATTTGATCTGTTGTGGGATAATTAAAGAGCCTCGCATGTGCGCTCAGTGCGGTTGCATCTGGTTTCGGCAATTGACGTCCATAAGCGCAAGCAATAGTGTCCTGTAAAACTAATAATTCAATTAAATGTTTAAATGAATCAGGATGCGCGGGAAAAGCATCTTGCGTGAGATAAAGATAAATATCTGCATCGATAAGTTGAGTCGCTAATCTGCGCGTGCCACCATGATCAAATGATTTTTTAGGAATGGTGTGAATGGTGACGGGATAATCGGCAAGTAGAGCTTGTGATTGATCTGTGGAACTTGAATCGATGATGAGAATATGATTTGGTTGCAGTGTTTGTTGCATAATGGCAGGGAGCAGAGTGGGGATTTCTGCTCCTGCATTATAAATAGGGATGATAAGCGCAATTTTAACCATTCACCGCTTCTCGTAAATTACTTGGCAATGCTTCACGCAACGCATCGACTTTATCCGCTTTTTCCCAACTGACATTTAAATCTTCGCGGCCAAAGTGTCCGTAAGCAGCTGTTTGTCGGAAAATTGGTTTCACGAGATCTAACATTTTAATAATGCCATATGGACGCAAATCAAAATGTTTTCGTATTAATCCAATAATATTTTCGTCAGATATTTTTCCTGTACCAAATGTTTCAACAAAAATAGAGACAGGTTCTGCTATGCCAATCGCATAAGACACTTGTATTTCGCATCGTTCAGCAAGACCTGCTGCAACAATATTTTTTGCAACATAACGACAAGCATAAGCAGCAGAACGATCGACTTTGGAAGGATCTTTTCCAGAGAAACAACCACCACCATGACGCGCCATACCGCCGTAAGTATCAACAATAATTTTTCTGCCTGTTAATCCGCAATCACCAAGTGGACCGCCTACAACAAATCGGCCTGTAGGATTAACAAAATATTTCGTGTCTTTATTTAAAAAATGTGCAGGAATAACAGGTTTAATGACTTCTTCGATGACAGCGTCAACTAAATCACTGTGTTCTATATCAGGATCATGTTGTGTAGAAATCACAATGGCTTTAACAGCAACGGGTTTGTAATCAACATAATGAAAAGTGACTTGGCTTTTTGCATCTGGCCGCATCCACGGACAACCATTGCGACGCACTTTTGCTTGACGTTGCATGAGTTTGTGTGCGAAATAAATAGGAGCCGGCATGAGGACTTCTGTTTCATTAGAAGCATAACCAAACATAATACCTTGATCACCAGCGCCTTGTTCTTCTGGTGAAACACGATCAACACCTTGTGCAATATCAAGTGATTGTTTACCAATTGCTGACATGACAGCACATGATTCCCAATCAAATCCCATATCAGAACTATCATATCCAATATCACGAACAACGTTTCGTGTTAATTGTTCTACATCAACCCAAGCAGATGTTGTAATTTCACCGCCGACAATGACCATGCCTGTTTTAACATATGTTTCGCATGCAACACGTGCAAAATGATCTTTTTCGATAATAGCATCTAATACGGCATCTGAAATTTGATCACAGATTTTGTCAGGATGACCTTCTGAGACAGATTCTGAGGTAAATAAAAATTCTTTCGACATGATGATGATTCCTTATTTTTAGGTGATTCACAATTTTTTTATGGGGCTCCATTAAAAAAGTTGTGAATCACCTTATTTTTTGTGATACAGATTGAGTGCCTCGTCAACTGTACCAAAATATTTTATACACCCACCTTCTAATAACAAAGCTTTATTACAAAATTCTTGAATTAATTCGTCAGAATGTGTAGCAATGACAACAATGCTAGATTGATTCAATAAAGAAACCATTCTATCTCTGGCTTTTTCCATAAAATCAGCGTCGCCCGCGCCAAAAATTTCATCGATCAATAAAATTTCTGGTTTAATACTGGTCGAGATGGCAAAAGCAAGACGCACGCGCATACCAGAAGAATAGGTGCGCACAGGCATATTAAGATAATCACCTAATCCTGTTAATTCAGCGATTTCGTGAATTTGTTTTTTGATTTGATTTGGGGTAAGGCCTAAAACAATACCACGCATGGTAATATTTTCATAGCCCGTAAATTCAGCTTCCATGCCTGACATTAAATCAAGCATAGGAGAAACATTGCCTTTGATTTTTAAACGACCTTCAGTAGGTTCATAAATTCTTGCCAGTAATCGCAAGAGTGTACTTTTACCAGAACCATTATGTCCGATTAATCCAACACGATCACCATGTTTGATGGATAAAGAAATTTGATTGAGTGAACGTACAACAATGTGTTGATTAGCGTCTTTGGAAACACTACCACCTGTTGCTAAACGTAAAAAATTTTTTTTGAGCGAACGCGAATTCACATTATAAATGGGAAAATCAACGCAAATATTTTTTAATTCAACGAGCGCCATACCAACCTCTTACAACCAGTAAACGATGCGTGCGCGATAACGCATAAACATTAAGAAACTTAATATTATGCCAAAAACAGAAACGAAAAGAACAATAATAAATGTCATTTTTGTTGGCATTTGACCGAGTAAAGGTTGACGAATGATTTGCAGGAATCCATAAAATGGATTGAAGCTCATAATGAATTGATTTTTTGGACTGAGCATACTAGGGTCCCACATCACCGGCGTGATAAAAAAGATCACTTGAATAAGGCTCTTAATCACTTGAGCAATGTCACGATATCTCGCGCCCAACATGGCAAGTATCATGCCATAACTCATGGCGTTTACGTAAAGCACTGCTAAGCCAGGAAAAAGTAAAAGCGTATACCAATTGATTTTTGCATAATCATGAAATAAAGCAATAATCGGTACAATGACAATAATATTATGAAAAAAAATAATGATGTTGCGATAAATAATACGGTGAATATGTAAACTATACGGCAATTTGACTTGTTTGATTAAACCGTCTGAAGTCACAAAGCCATCAGTGTATTCTGTGACCATTGTTGAAATGAGTGACCAACCTAACATGCCGGCAACAAGGAATGGAAAATAATGTTGCAAATCGACATGAAAAAGACGGCTGTATAAATAGCCCATGGAGTACACGGTAATCGCCATGCTGATTGTGATCCAAAAGGGGCCTAATATGGAACGACGATAACGCAGTTTAATGTCTTGAGAGGCAAGCATCGCCCAAATGCGCCATTTTTTTATGCCCAAGTAAAGATCAGTGCAAGCCATTTGTCTCTGCGTAACTTCAGGGAAATCAATGGCTGCATCTTGGATATCAGCTGTGGTTATCGATTGTTCAGTTAACATAGATTGAGTGATTGTGTTATCTTTAATAGAATAGCGCGTCAGGATAACACCAGACGCTTTTTTTGACAACTTAAAGTGAGGAGTTCTGTTTTATTGTTTTGCGGCTTAAAAGTTGTCATCCTGAGCGTAGCGAAGGATCACTAACAAACGGCATAAGCGTATTTTAATGATCCTTCGCTGCGCTCAGGATGACAAGCTTTCTCGCGGGAATGACAAGTTTTTACGTGACGATAAGATGTGAATTTAATGATTTAATTTAATTTGATTTAATTTTTTGAAATATGATGTGTTAAGGTGTTTATGCTCCCCAAAGGTCTATTAAAAGAATACTCCCGTGCATTGGCCATTGCCATGCATATTCTCGATACGCTGGTCGTTTTTATCGCTGGTTGGCTTGCCTATTTTGTTCGTTTTAATGAAAGTGTGTTTCCTTCTTCATATGGCGCTGCTTTATTCATTGCTTTACTCATGACACCGTTAGTTTTTTCATTTTATCAAATTTATACTTCCTTGCGCGTAAAAAGTTTTATTAAGCACATCATTAATTTAATGGAAGCTGTTTGTCTATTAGGTTTCATTTTAGCTGGCCTCTCCTTTTTTACAAAATCAGGTGACGCGTTTTCGCGCACCTGGTTTGTTTTATGGATGGTATTTGCCATCATTTTATTAATTGCATTTCGATGCAGCTTATTATTTTTCCTTCGTTTCATGCGTTCACATGGATTAAATGAGCGCCGAGTTGTCATCTTTGGTGCGGGCGAATTAGGCGAAAAGTTTGCAGGCAGTGTGCAGCAGGCATTGTGGACTGGATTCCGCATTATCACATTTATTGATGATCATGCGCAAGAGAAACCTGCAACAATACATGGTATTTCTGTCATTCAAACGCCAGAACATTTAAGTCAATATTTGCATGAGCAAGATATTGATGAAATTTGGTTGGCTTTGCCTTTGCATGATGAATCGCGTGTCAAAATTATTTTGCATGAATTGCATCATCAAACCATTACAACTCGTTTTGTTTTAGATATTTTTGGTTTAGATTTATTGTCGCATTCTGTCGCAGACATTGCAGGATATCCTGTTTTAAATATTCGTTCTTCGCCTATGGTTGGTGTGAATCGTTTAGTGAAAGCGATAGAAGATCGATTCATTGCAGGCATTATTTTATGTTTGATTAGTCCATTATTATTATTGATTGCAGCGAGCGTGAAATTAACATCGCGTGGTCCTGTGTTTTTTAAACAACAACGATTGGGGTGGGACGGTCGTGTTATTAAAGTTTATAAATTTCGTACCATGGTGTTGCATGAAGAAAGAGATGGCGTTGTGTCACAGGCAACGATTGCGGACAAACGCGTGACTTTATTCGGACGTTTTTTACGTCGAACCAGTTTAGATGAATTGCCACAGTTTATTAATGTATTGCAAGGGCGTATGTCTATTGTGGGGCCGCGACCACATGCACTTGCACACAATGAATTGTATAAAGAAGCGATTTACACTTACATGCAGCGTCATCGTGTGAAACCTGGGATTACAGGATGGGCGCAAATAAATGGTTGGCGCGGCGAAACAGATACCATAGATAAAATGAAAAAAAGAGTAGAGTATGATTTGTATTATATTAATAATTGGTCGCTTGGATTTGATTTGAAAATTATTTTGTTAACGATTGTGAGGGGGTTTGTTTCTAAGAATGCTTATTAGGTTGTTGGGCTTCGCTTTGTTGGGCTTCGCTACGCTCAGCCCAACCTACGCCCAACCTACGCCCAACTTACGCCCAACTTACAGCAGGCTAAGTTGTCATCCTGAGGCCTGCGAAAGCAGGTCGAAGGATCACTACCAAATGTCATACACGCATTTTAGTGATCCTTCGACCTGCTTTCGCAGGCCTCAGGATGACAATTCTTAGATCTTAGACGAAATCATTTTTTTTACTTCACTTGCTGCGCTCTGCCAATTTAATCGTTCAATAAACTCCTGATATGACGCATTCGCCATTTCATTATAACGCGCGCGATTTTGCATGACATTCACAATATAATCGCAATAATTTTTCACAGAAGCATCTAAACCAAAAGTCATGCCATTAATATTATCTTTGACAATCGTAGCAATGCCGCCAATATAAGTTGTTAAACACGGCACAGCAAAGGCATTCGCTTCACAAAAAACAATGCCATAAGCTTCAGCGCGAGAAGGGACGAATAAAAAATGTGTTTCTGCTAATAGTTGTCTGATTTTATGTTTGCCTTCTTCTGTCTGTTTTGAAATAAAACCTAAGCACTTTATATAAGAGGGAATAGGATTTAATTGGGGTGGCGAATAACCTGCAATGGTTAATTCAACAGGATATCCTGCTTTATGCAGGGCATGAGCAACCGCTAAAACAATATCACCACCTTTACGTTCCCAACTTTTTGCAAGAAACAATAATTTTATTTTATCTTTTGCGCGACGTTGAATAATCGATTGTATTTCTTGTGCATTAGGATAACTATCAATGTTTGCGCCAAAGGGAACGACTTTTACTTTGTCGCGGCTGGTGCCATATAATTCGATGGCTGTATTTGCTGCCCAATCAGAAGAAAAAATAGCAAGCGCGCATCGTGATAAACATGCTGAAGTAATTTGATTACCTTGTTCTATCGTGCTAGCGCTGTGTCTACCAAAAGGTGGATAAAATCCAAGTAATCCTGCATAAAGTGCATCGGTCCATAATACAATCGGTTGTTTGCAATCTAAATAAGCGATGGGATTAATTAATGGTGAAATAATTACATCAGAAGAATGTTGTTGTAATTGTGCTGCAACTTGCGTCGAGTAGTGTTTCGCAACGGTTGTATTAAAACGAGGACTTTCACGTTGTCCCACTAAATATTGTTTCCATAATTGTTTAATTTTAAAAAATGGCGGTAATTGACGTTTCAGTGAACCAATATAAGTAACAGCATCGTCATTCTCTGCTAGCGCTTTTGCCATGTGGTACGGTGTACCAGACCAAAAGTGAACGTCCTCAGCATTAAAAACCGTGGTGTATGCGATTTTCATATAAACTCCAAAACTGTTGATGAAAAGCTGGCGCAGAAAA
The DNA here is from genome assembly GCA_013288125.1 of Gammaproteobacteria bacterium. GTDB lineage: Bacteria > Pseudomonadota > Gammaproteobacteria > DSM-16500 > DSM-16500 > Aquicella. The sequence continues at coordinate 31,957 of JABDCN010000007.1, read as the reverse complement.
ATGCTGGATCACACGTTGATAAGCTTTTTCTCCCCATGCATTGCGCTCATGAGAGGATGAATCGCAAATATATTTCATGGCATCAAATAATTGTGTGACATGATTTGGGGTAATTAATAAGCCTGTGTCATGAATGACTTCAGGAATCCCATTCACTTGTGTTGCAATGATAGGTAGTTTTGCAATCATGGCTTCAATTAATACCCGACCAAAAGCTTCTTGTATGGAAGATAAAACGAAGCAATCAAATGCTTTCATATAACGATAAGCATGTGGAAGAAAACCGGTAAAGAAAATATCGTTAGCTAATCCCGCTTGATTTGCTTGATTTTTTAAGGCGTGTTCTAATTCACCATCACCTGCAATGACTAATTTGGCGCGAGGATAATGTTGTTTGATTGATTCAAATGCTTTAATTAAAGTGGTTTGATCTTTATTGATAGCCAAACGTCCAATATGACCAAATACAAAAACATCTTCAGGTAAGCGTAATGCTTTTCTCGCTTCTTCGCGTGAGAATAAATTTTTTTCGCTGTTTTCTGTATCCATCATGTTATACAACGTGACAATGCGATCTTGTGGAATACGCGATAAGCTACGGCGAATATCATCACGCACTGCATTAGAAACACCGGCAAATAAGGTATTTTTCTTTGCGAGCGCAGAGATTAATAATTGTCTACCACGCGCTCGCATCGTTCCTAATTCATGCATCACGAAAACAAGCAGCGGAATGCGTATAAACTGTGCTACCCACAACATAATGTAAGCTGGTTTGTATCGATGACAAATGACGACATGATAATTTTTTTGCCGGCAGAGAGAAAGCAATTGTTTAATTGCACCTATTTTTAAATAACGAATTTTCTTTTTGGGGACATTTAAAAACAAAATATTTTCTGCGATCGTGCGTTGACGGGATTGTTCATTTGGTGTGCCGGTTAAATAAGCAACAGTGACTTCATATTGGCTTTTATCAAATAGCTGTGCATATTGATTGACGATATCAATGAATTGCGTTGCATCGCTATGACTAAGAATGAGAATATTTTTGCGCATGAAATGCTCAGTACAAATTATAGTTAAGGTCTGTTTACAATTCGGTATCTTGAGGTAAAAACCCTTGATTTTCGAGCATCGCAGCGCAGTTTGCATAGAAGTAAATGAGCAGCGAAGCACAGAAAATCAAGGGTTTTTACCCAAGATAGTAGAATTGTAGACAGAGCTTCGAAAAGGTTAAGATTTTAGCATGATTATGTTAATATCCAGAAGGTTTTATTTAGGAAAGGGCCCACATGATTACCAAAGCTATTTTCCCTGTCGCAGGATTAGGCACGCGATTTTTACCGGCAACCAAGGCCAATCCAAAAGAAATGCTGCCTATTGTCGATAAACCACTCATTCAATATGCCGTTGAAGAAGCGATTGCTGCAGGTATCACAGAATTAATTTTTGTTACAAGCAGCAGCAAACGTGCGATAGAAGATCATTTCGATTCTAATTTTGAATTAGAAAGTGCACTACAAGAAAATGGTAAACAAGATTTATTGGACATCGTGAGACGCATTTTACCTGATGGTGTTTCATGTGCTTATGTCCGTCAAAAATCACCGCAAGGATTGGGGCATGCTGTTGCTTGTGCGCGACAACTTATCATGAATGAACCTTTTGCAGTGTTGTTAGCAGATGATTTAATTGATGGCCAGCCAGCTTGTTTAAAACAAATGGTCGATAAATTTCAGCATACACAGTCGAGTATTATTGCAGTGCAACAAATCTCGCCAACAGAAACAGATCGTTATGGTATTGTTGAACCTGAATCTAAAGACAGCTTCACCAAAATAAATAACATTATAGAAAAACCACCTACTCATCTTGCGCCTTCACATTTAGGCGTTGTTGGACGTTATATTTTAACGCCGACCATTTTTGATATGTTAGAAAATACTAACAAAGGTTCAGGTGGTGAAATTCAATTGACAGATGCGATTGCAAAATTATTGAAGCGTGAATCAGTTTACGCTTATCAATTTCAAGGTAAACGTTATGATTGCGGCAGTAAATTAGGTTATCTGGAAGCAACGGTAGCTTATGCATTAAAGCATCCAGAATTAGCAGAAGATTTTAAACGATCATTGGCAGGTTTTGTTGTATGAAATATTTAATGCAGCGTGATTTTTTGCCTTATTATGTTGCAATTTTTGCGAGTCTTCTTTTGTCTTTTTGGCTGGATTATCGCGAAACTGTCATTAATCCCGATGCCATTTGTTATTTATTAAGTGCAAAATCAATTAGCACGATTGGAATTAAAGGTGCGATGCAATTGTGTAATCAAGCACGCTGGCCTTTTTACCCTTTCCTCATTCATGCATTCGCCCAAATCACGCTTTTTTCACATCTTATTTCAGCTTATATTTTAAATGCTTTATTTACATTGCTCACCGTTACTTCTTTTATTTTGATTGTAAAGATTTTGGGAGGAAATCGCCGTACGTTGTGGTTGGCAGCTGGTGTGATTTTATTAGCGCATACGTTTAATGATGTACGCGAATCTATTATTCGTGATCATGGATTTTGGGGTTTTTATCTTTTATCTTGCTGGTTATTATTGCGATACGTCGCTAAGCCGCAATTATCAACGGCTGTGATGTGGAGCGCGTCACTTATCATTGCAACTTTATTTCGTATTGAAGGCGCTATCTTTTTATTGTTTTTACCCTTTGTGATGGTTTTTCGATTTCGTTATTTTATTTATTTGCATCTTCCGCTCATCATACTTTGTTTGTTAGGCGGTAGTTGGTTGTTGCTTTATCATCATTATTCCATCGATCAATTAAGTCGTGTTGGTGAAATGATTAATGAATTTCGACAAGGAATCTTTCTCATTACCGATCGTCTTCTCAGTATGAAAACAAATTTAGCGCAATATGTTTTAACATCAGATTCTTATCATGATGCGAGTGTAGTGCTCATCATAATGATGATCAGTTGGTATCTGGTTAGTGTCATGAGTAATCTTACTTGGATATATACTATTTTAGTGGCTTATGCTTGGTATCATCTTTCTATTCGTTCAAAAGTATTAACCGCATACATTATCATCAATATTATTATTACGTTTGGATTTTTATTGCAGCATGTTTTTCTTTCTAACCGTTATCTCATCGCGTTGTCATTAATTCTCATGTTATGGGTACCATTTGCTTTAAATAATTTGTTTGAACAACGCAATCGTTTGTGTGCTTATGCGGCTGTCTTTTTTATTATGATTTTTTCATTAGGCGGTATTTTTGATTTTGGTTATTCAAAGTTATATATCCATCAAGGTGGTGATTGGATAGCGGCAAATGTACCAGCAACCGCTTCTTTATACGCTAACGATTATCAACTGATGTATTATTCCAAACATTTCGGCAATCAAATTTTTGATGTCTTACCAAATTACACAAAATTGAATGCAGTGATGAATAGTAAATGGAAACAGTATGATTATATTGCATTACGCATTGGCCATGAAAAAGAAAATCAATGGAAAATAGTGCAACAAGAAATAAATCGTGTTCCTGTTGCTGAGTTTCAAAATAAACGCGGTGATAGGGTTGTGGTATACAAATTGATCGGAGAAAAAGCGTGAATATTACAGTCATAGGCGCAGGCTATGTTGGTTTAGTGACAGGTGCTTGCTTTGCAGAATTAGGTAATCACGTTACTTGTGTTGATGTGAACGAAGAAAAAATTACCCATTTAAAAAAAGGCATACTTCCGATTTATGAACCTGGTTTAGATACCATTGTGACAAATAATCTTGAGCATGGCAGATTAATTTTTACGACTTCTATGACTGAGGTGAAAACAGAACCGCAAGTTATTTTTATCGCAGTAGGCACACCGAGTGATAATAATGGTGCTGCCAACATTCAATATGTGTTAGAAGCAGCGCGCTCAATCGGAAAAACGATTTCTCGTTATTGTGTTGTCGTTGATAAATCCACCGTACCAGTTGGGATGGCTGATCAAGTGGCGCAAGTGATTCAAGAAGAATTAAATAAACGTCAAGTCAACATTAAATTTGATGTGGTGAGTAATCCAGAATTTTTACGCGAAGGTGCAGCGATTGAAGATTTTATGCGGCCCGATCGTGTCATCATTGGATTAGATTCTGATAATGCAAAAAATATTATGTTAGATTTATATCTACCGATTTTACGCAGTCCAGAGCGTATTTATTTCATGCGTGTGAAAGATGCTGAAATGACAAAATATGCGGCGAATGCGATGTTGGCAACACGCATTTCATTTATGAATGAAATGGCTGTCTTGTGCGGACGCATGGGTGTGGATATTGAAAATGTGCGTATTGGCATTGGATCTGATTCACGCATCGGCCATGCGTTTTTAAATGCAGGTTGTGGTTATGGTGGTTCGTGTTTTCCCAAAGATGTGCGTGCTTTAATTAAAATGTCAGAAGAATATGCTGTTGAACCGCATATCTTGCACGCAGTTGAAAAACGTAATTTACAACAAAAATATATTTTGTCTGAACAGATTGTAAAAGCCTTTGGTGAAGATTTATCGGGGTTGACATTAGGTTTATGGGGATTATCTTTTAAACCAGGGACAGATGATATGCGTGAAGCTTCTTCATTAGTGTTGATTGAAGAAATGATGAAACGCGGTGCAACAGTGCAAGCGTATGATCCTGCTGCAATGAATGTGGCGAAAACAATGCTGCCGGAAATTTGGCAAACATCGGGGCAATTCATTTTTGCTGAACATCAATATGATGCATTAAAAAATGCAGATGCCTTAGCCTTAGTGACAGAGTGGAAACCATTTTGTTATCCCGATATGACAGTGATGAAAAATTTAATGCGCCGACATGTTATTTTTGATGGGCGAAATCAATATGATCCTAAACAAATTAAAGCGCATGGATTTGAATATTATGGAATAGGGCGTTAAACGACTTCAACCAGTTTGCTATATTTTTTTAAAATAGTATCTGAGGTTAATAAATGAAGCGGCTCGCTGATAGCTTGGGCAATTAGCATTCGATCGAATGGATCTCGATGAATATTCGGCAGCTTATTTAAGGCGATAATTTGTTTGGCTGTTAAAGGAAGTTCTGTAAAGCCTTCATTGTCAATTGCATGGATAAGCGCTTGAAGATCAACATTTATTTTTTTTAGTTGGATTTTAATGGCAGCTTCCCAAATAGAAATACTACTAATATAAACGATATCTGCATTTGTGATGATGGAGCGTGCTTGTTTTGTTAATTGAGGATCATCTTTCAGCCACCAGATAAAAAGGTGTGTATCTAAAAGTATTTGCATTATTTTCCCTCAAATTGGTCTAATAAATCATCTGGTAGAGGTGCATTGAAATCTTTAGCTATTTTGATTTTCCCTTTAAGTGCGCCTGGTTTTCGCTTTGGTTTGGTTGTGATAATAGGCACTAATTTTGCTGCTGGTTTACCTGCTTTTGCAATAATAATTTCTTCACCGTGCATAACAGCATCGATTAGTTTAGATAAATTGGTTTTTGCTTGATGAATGTTAACAGTCTGCATAAAAATCTCCTCTGGACTAAGCTTAGTTTAGTCTATTTTTAGGTGTATTACCAGAACCACGTGATGTGACTTAACCCGAATTGGTCTAATCAATGGGCTATAATAAAGGTATATCCGTTTAAAACGGAGAGTGTTCTAATGCCTGATATAGATCAACTTCCTGCTGGTCAAAGCTGGTTAGTTAGACGGGCGCAATCACTAGGCTATGCGCTTGATTTAACAGGGTGTTGTTTTGGTCTTTCATTTATGGCAATGCAGGCTGAATTAGCCGGTGAATTTGATATATTTTATAGACGTCTAGAAATAATTAACTCGATACCGCTCAATGAATTCTCTTTAACAATGGATCAAATTAAAGAAAATGTAACAAGTATTACTAAAGAGATAAGAGCTGAGGCAGAGAAAGAGTTTGAAGATTTATCTCCTGAGGAAATAATACAATTAGAAAAATCATCGTATACTAAAATTGATGAATTAAATGTTATCATGGATGATTTAATCGTTAAAAATATTGTTACTGTTGAAAACCGCGAGAATGAATTTCAATTACGTAAAAATAGTTTGCTGCGTAATGCCTACACGCAAAAAAAGATTTCTGAAAAATTTAGTGAATACCCCCATGATGATCAAATTGTTTTAGGCATCCCCGCTTTTTTTGAAAGTATGATGTTATATCAAAACATTTCTGAGCATTCATATTTGTTTAAAAAAGGACAAGTTGTACCATTTGAAAATCCTGCACTTTCAATGTCACTTGTTACATCAAATAAATTAATTCAAAAAGGAGGAATGACAAAAATTGATGCAGGCAATTTTTCAGGCGTGTATAAAAAAGATGAATTACAGTCATATTTTGAAAGTTTGAGAGAAGCGGTAAGAGCGGGAAGAAAAATCGATATTGAAAATGCTGAAAATGAAATACCACCTGTTACGCTTATTTTAAGCTGTATCCATCATACCATAGAAGTAAGTTATGACCCTTTGAAAGATGGATGGAGAATAGTTAATCCTAGTGCAATGTCACAAGCTAATGAGCTTATCTATGATGCTTCAGAAATAGCTGATAAAACTTTTTCGAGTTTTTTATCTAAAAATGAGATAACAACATTTTCTACAACGATCTATGGTGTCGGAGATGTAAACAATGTAAATGCACTTAATAAGATAGTCCAAGATTGGAAAAACAAGGAAGATTTTATCAATTTACATGCAGTGACGGCCGAAAAAAGTAATTTAGTCGATTCTTTTAATGCATCATGGCTTCATATCGCTGCTCAGAATGGAAATAGTGACACTATTACTGCCTTGCTAGCTAAAAATAAAAATCCTGATTTATTAGACTTTAATCATAATACGCCGCTTCATGAGGCGATAAAATACAATCAAGCTGATTGTGTGAGTGTTTTATTAAAAAATAAAGCTGATCCTAATCGAGTTGACCATGACGGAGATGCGCCTCTTGTATTGGCTGTCATGTTTAGTAAAGCAGAAATAGTGAAGATGTTGCTAGCGAGTGGAGCTGACATAAATATTAAAGCTCGCGAAAATAATACGCTATTACATATGGCAGTTGTAAAAGGCCGCTATGATGTTGTAGACGTTTTACTGAATCATGGTATTGATCCTAATGTGAAAAATGATCAAGGAAAAACAGCCTTAGATTATGCAGTTAAATTTGGTCATGATGATATTGCAAAACGCATACAAGAAAATCAATCTGAAAAAGAACATAAAGCAACTCGTCAAAGCCAGGTTGTTACTTCTTTCACTTTGTTTAAAAGTCATGATAGTGATAGAGAAATAGATGAAGTCGTGAAATTTTTAAAGCAAAATATTGATTTTTTTGCGGCACCTCTTGAAGATAGCGCTTCATTTCGTCAATGGACGCAAAATAATCAAGATGTTACAGAGTTGCAATCTTTGTTTGGAGAGTTAGGCGCCGCATTTCACGAAAATGATCAAATGCGTTTTTTCCAGTCTCTTATTGGAAATGATGGTAACAGTCAATGTTTAAGATCTGGTGATGAAACTAAAATACGCGAATTACTAAAAGAAAATTTAAATTTAACAAAAGTATTAGCGAAAAACGTAGATAATCCTAGTGTTAAAAAATGGCTTACAGATAAAGTATCACTGGGTGCTAAGCCGTGAGAGAAGCGGATGTAAATATAAAAATGTCATACCGAATTCTTTCTAACCGAATGAAATAATATTATTTTTTATTTGCATAATCTATCCCTCTTAAATATAGGCTATACTTTTAATATAAATAACATAAAAGCCTAAATGAGGATTAAATCATGAGTTTAGAAGAGAGCGTAGAGAAATTAGATGAATTTCTAAATAAAATAGATATCAAAAAATTAGATAAATTTTCTGTTAATGATGTATTGGATAGTGTTAAAAAAATAACTGATGAAGATTTAGCCCTGGCGAGTGAGTCGCTGCAATTATGGCGTGATGGAGAGGGTAGTTTTGAAGACCGCCTTAATTTATTTCAAGAGGCTTTGCCATTGAGTATTAGAGAGTCTATTGTCAAATTATATCAATTAAATAAAAAAATTATAGAAGTTATTATTGAGGAAAAAGGCAGCAATCCTGATTCGGGTGAATATAAGGGAGTTTGGGAAAAAAAATTAAAAGCTGAAAATGTTCAGTTGGATTTTAATGATGCGGAAACGATTAATAAATTATTATATTTGCATGAGCATATATTAGATCGACTTGCTATCAATCTTCCTGAACAGGATTTAATGCGAGAGGTATACACTTCACCATATATGTTTGTAAATAGTTTGCAACAAGCAATATCGTTTGATGAAATTTTTATTTCACCGGAAGACAATCTAAAAATAGAGAAAATTACCGAAAAATTTAAAAAAGTTGATGAAATGGCGGAACAAAAAACGAAAGAAAAACTTGAAGAAAGTCGTAAAGCAAGAAATATGGATATAACTGATGAGGAAAGAAATACGATTGAGAGTAAGAAAAATAAACTTCAAGAAGAAATAAGTAGCTTGTTAAAAGAAAGTGCTCTATTGAAAAAAGAAATAATCGGGCTGAAAAAAAATAATATTAAAGAGCAGAATTATAAGGAAATTGAAAAGAGGGTGGAAATACAGGAACGATTACATACTGTTTTGAACAGGCGCATTACTATAGCAACGCAATACTATACATCACATCAAAACGTGACTGATAAAGTTAGCAGTAAGAGACGAGACGCTGTTCATTCTGTCTTAGAGGCGCTTAATGATTCATCATTGGATAAGCAGGCTAAAATACAAAAAATTGAAGAAGCTATAAATAAAATTGATCAAGCAAAAGAACAAGATAAAAGAATGGTAAAAATAATTAGACAAGCAAAAAGTGCGCTAGGAATAGATGAGATGCGTGATAATTTGGTTGCAATGAAATCTCTACTGGAAAATCCTCAATTAAATTCTTATCAATATATTGAAAATGAAGAAAAGAAAATCAAAAATACAGAAAACATGAATGCATTAAAGAAAACTGCTAAAAGTGCTGTGGTTAATACCGCTAAATTTACAACTGTGCCTGGTTTTGCTTATTTTTTGGCGGAGCAAGTAAATATATTTAAAAAAAATTCTCCGCAAAATAAAACAAATAATAATGAAAACAAAGATACCAACAAAGATACCAACAAACCTCGGTCTCCTAAATCTAGTCGTTAAATATCTATTTAATATCTTACAGTGAAATTAATTGCAGCGGCATCACTAATAACGCTTCGCCTTTTACTGTAATGGTGGCTTGTTTTGTTTTCATGATATTTCCAATACTTTCAGAGAATCCAAATTGCAATGGATAATCATTTACTTCATACACTAAACCTTGTGATGAAAATGCACCTGCAGGAAAAGCTAACACACCGCATTTATCACCGATTTCTCCGGTGAAAGAAACGGTTTCATCTTTAACAAAACGAAGGGTTTGTTGTTCGGTATGCAATAATATTAATCTGTCTTTTCGATAGGCTGTACGCAAGACACGTAGGTTTGCTTCGTGATGATCTAAGCGGCCGCCGGTTGCGCAAATGAGTGTGATCGTTGAGGCATGATTTTCGTCGCAGTATTCAATGGCTTTCATTAAATCTGTGATGGCTTGGTTTTGGCGAGGCACAATCGTCACACCATGTGATCCTAAGTAAGGGGTTTCATCAGGATCTTTTTTTATTCCCCAGTGTGCGAGAGAGGCATCATTGAGTGTATCAAAATCGCCCAAAATAAGCTGCGGCATGATATCAAGATGCGCTAATCGATTAGCTGCTGCATCTAATGCAATAATGATTTTATCTCGAACAACTTCTTCGATAATTGTTTTTGGTAAAAAATCGCCATCTGCAACAATGACATAGTGGTTCATAGGGCCCCATTAAAAAATTAAAAACACCTACCATCTTGCATAATGATTCTTTATTTTATACTCTTTGCCATCGTGTGCAATAACTGAGAACTATTATGTTACTTTGTCTTGATGTGGGAAACACGCATATTTTAGGCGGCGTGTTTAATGAAAAAAAATTAATTTCTCGTTTTCGATATGCAACGAATTTAATGGGAACAGCAGATCAATTCGGGATGTTTTTGCTGAATATTTTGCGAACTAATCAAATAGAACTTTCAGCGATTAAAGCGACCGCAGTGAGTTCAGTGGTGCCAGGTTGTGATTTTACAATTCACCATGCGATCTCGCTTTATTTGAAATGCGATTATTATGAATTGCAATGGGGCGTGAAAACGGGATTGAATATTACGTGTGAAAATCCTGCTGAAGTTGGTGCAGATCGTATTGCCAATGCGATCGGTGCGGTGCATGCCTTTCCTAATCAAAATATGATTATTGTTGATATGGGAACAGCAACGACTTTGTGTGTGGTAACAAAAAAGCGCGAGTATTTGGGGGGATCGATCTTACCTGGCATGCGTCTTGGTATGGAATCATTAAAAGCAAATACAGCCAAACTCATGGCAGTTGAAATTGAAGCGCCGGCATCTGCGATGGGTAGAAACACAAAAGAAAGTATTCAATCGGGTCTTTACTTTGGGCAATTAGGCGCATTGAAAGAATTGATTCATTCGATTAAGCAAGAAATTTTTCCGGATGAATCTGTTAAGGTGATAGGCACAGGGGGATTTGCACAATTATATCGTGAGAAAAAAATATTTGATGCGATGATGCCGGATCTAGTTTTACAAGGATTATGTAAGGCGTATGAGCTTTCATTATAGTCTCGTGAGTCTCGTCATTGCGAGGAGTTTGCGAAGCAAACGACAAAGCAATCCACGTAAGTATTTAAACTCGATTCTGTCTGGGATATGATGCCTGTCTGAAAATTTTTAAATAAAAGGAAAAAGTAATGAAAAACGGAACCATGAAAAAAACCATTGTTGCAGTATTAGCAAGTGTTGGCGTGATGAGTGTGAATGTTTATGCAGATGATATGCAACCAGTAACGGGTGCGACAACAGAAACAACAATAGGAACAACAACAGGAACAACACAAATGCAACCACAAGCACCAGCCTCAACTTCAGCAAATCAGGCTGCAACTGCAGCAGGGGATGCTTTTTTAGCAGCAAATAAAACTAAGCCTGGCGTGGTGACATTGCCAGATGGTTTGCAATATAAAGTGATAGAAAAAGGCACAGGCCAAAAGCCAAGTATTAATGATTCGGTTACAGTTCATTATGCGGGAACGTTAATTAATGGAACGGAGTTTGATAGCTCTATTAAGCGCGGTCAACCTGTTACTTTCCCTGTTAATGCTGTCATTCCTGGTTGGGTAGAAGCATTGCAAATGATGCCCGAAGGATCGACTTGGGAGCTTTATATACCGTCTAAATTGGCTTATGGTGTGCAAGGCGCGCCGCCGGCGATTGGTCCTAATGAAACGCTGATTTTTAAAGTGCAGCTGATTAAGGTGAATAAGTCTTAGTTTGATTTGATTCCCCCATCCGCCTTCGGTACCTTCCCCCCGGTGGGGGAAGGCTTCTTAAGATATGGGGTCAAGTCTGGACAGTGGACAATTGTGTCCACTGTCCAGACTTGACCCCATAACCATTTCATTGGTCAAACAGATTTGAATTTTCTCTCACAAATATCCCTGGTTTGATCACATTTATTCCCTTGTAACCAGAAATAGTTATCAAATCTTTATCTCCGCTTATGATAACTTTAACTTTTGCTGCAAGCGCACAAGCTATAAATTTATCATCATCAGGATCACGTGATACGGGTTCATTTAATTTTAAAGGTGCATACATTTTTGAATTAATCGCTAGTAATTCCATAAATGTTCTTAAATCAATACCTGGGAATTGCTTTGATAATGCCTTGCATACTCGATCATATTCATCAATAATTTCTTGAGAAATAATAAGATTAATTTTTCGATTTTGCCATGCTTTTAAAATTTTATAAGGAGGTCCTGACCAATATATTCCTGAAATAAATACATTGGTATCCAAAATAACATTCATTCTTTTTCTTTCCTTACCTTCTTAATAAATTTTTGAATATCTGATTTGCGTAAACCAACCTTTTTAGCTTCATTTCTTGCTTTAACAATCAGATGATCAAATTCTTTCATTGAGGGAGGCGTAACGACTTTTAAAATGATAACGTCTTTTTCACCTAACACAACGAACTGATTCCCCTCCGTTAAACATAAAGATTTTCTTATCTCTTCAGGGATGACTACCTGGCCTTTTGATGACATTCGGGTTGTTGAAAGTAATTTCATAATATCTCCTATAATCTTACTGGTAAGATAATGCAATTCGTTGAATTTGTCAATGAATGCTGATATGGAATACCTTCAAAAGCAGTCTTTTGTTTAATGTGGCTAGATCATATTAGAGGCTTTAGCAGCTTAAACATTGAGCCTGTAAATCGTTTGGCTTTATCTCAATCTATAAAGATGGGAGTAGGTTTCGTCATGTTGGTGGATTGTCTGTTATTGTGACTGGATGCCAGCTTTCGCTGGCATGACAGTGATTTCACCGTCTGAATCTAGGTGCTTCGTCCATCTTGCTTCTTGCTTCGTAATCTTTATTTCTTGCCTCTTCTTTTCTCTGAACTCGAACATCGTAACTGTCGAATGCCTTGTTCATCTCTCTTTTTTCATCATCAAATTTATTCATTAATTGGTCCACTTTACTTGCGTTGTAACTCACTTTTTGAATATCTTTTCGTATATCAGCGGTAGTTTCTTTGAATTTTTTATACTGATTCATAAGAGCAGGATCCTTATTGTCATTGATATACATTTCACCTTTAAGCAAGCCTTGCATTTTCTGATCAACCATTTGTTCGACACGAGTCATGCCAACCTGAAAATCTTTAATCTTTTCTTGTCTGGCCTCGAAGGTACCTTCTTTTGCGTTAGCTTCTCTTTTTGCGGCTTCATTAGCTGTATCGATGGCTGATTCTACGTGTTCTTTCATATTGGGATCATCAGCTGCTAAACGTTGTAAACTTTGCTGAGTTTTTGTATCACATGATCCAATTAATTCCTTTATACCACCTAATTCTTCTGCGTTATTACTTTCAGAAGCTGTTTTAAGTGCGGCAAAGATGGCTTCTGGTTTTGTGTTTTCCGCAATCACGCTTTCAATAGTTTCAGCCTTATCACGCAATTCTTCTTCTATTTCTTTGGCTTTGCCTTCATTCATTTCTTCAGCTAGCGTAGAAAATTTATTAGTCATGAATTGCTTGTCATTTTCAAAAGTTTTATTGCCATTCAAGTTTGACCATTTGGCTTGAAAGTCATCGTATTGTTCTTGGACTTGAGCGAGTTTTCTAGCATTAATATCGATTCCATTGATGATTTCACTTTCCATTTTTTTACATTTATTATCTAACGCGCTTAATTCAGATAAATACTTGAGATACACGAGATCTTCCTGGGTTGGCACTTTTTTCATTTCTATTTGAGCGAATTTTGTCGCTTTTTCTGTAATGCGACTAACGTTATCTTCAATATCCTCCATGTTTCCTTTAATTTGACTAGCATCATCCATGTATTGCCGAGGAAGTTTTGCATCCGCCGTATTACCTTTATTACTCCCACCGCTAAATAGTTTTTTATATAACGCCGTCATTGATGGATTTTTTCTATCTTGACTCATAAATCACCCCTCGTTTGGCGATTGTTGAAAAATCTTGTTATTTGTTTAAATTATAGTCGGTCAATGGATTGTTGCTGGGGAGAATAAAGGTAAAGCAATTTCAACGATTTCATTCATAACTTATTGAATTCATTTATAGAATAATTTTGCAAGACTTGTTGCATCTCTTTTTTAAGTTACAATGGAGATATTCAAAAACAACATAAGGAGTGGGGCTATGCGTGGCATTGTATTAGCAGCAGCGGGTGTGGCCATTTCGTGTTTTTTGAGTGCTTGTAGTAGTATGTCTGGTTCTGATCAATATTCATCAAACAAACCCCAGAGAACGCAGGAAAATGTGGATTATGCTGCACGCATGCCGTCACAAATTGCATCGCGCGGTGAAAAAGTCATTATTGTGAATCCCAGAGTACATGCCTGGGGTGCCTATGATGGCAGCGGTCAGTTGGTGAAAGGTGGTGTAGCGACGGCAGGTAGTGATTGGTGTTCTGACATTCATCGTCGATGTCATACTCGGGTAGGATCGTTCCGTATTAATTCCTTAGGCAGTGAAGGATGTAAATCGCATATTTTCCCTCTGCCGCATGGTGGAGCGCCTATGCCATATTGTATGTACTTTAATGGCGGTCAGGCTTTGCACGGATCATATGAAGTGGTGGATGGTAATATTAGCCACGGGTGCGTGCGATTACATGTCGCGGATGCTGAGTGGATACGATTTAATTTCGCGCGTGTAGGGACGAAGGTGGTGGTTCAATCATATTAATCCCCACTAACAAAAGCGATTCGCAGCTTTTTAATGGGGCGGAGCGAAAGGGAGGGCTCCCACCGCGCGCAGCTTGCGAGCACGGTGGGATACCCGAAGCGACGGGGCCCCGTTAAAAAGTTGTGAATCGCTTTAAATCAATCAAAAATGAAGCCGATGATAAAGTGTTTAGGTTGTTGAATATATCGATCTGCGCCAACTACGGTTGGCGCTTGATTTACTGCATATAATGCTGCTGCATCTAAATCTGGACTACCGCTCGATTGAATTAATTGCACATCATTAAAATAACCTTCTGGATGTATTGTCATCGCAACGATTGCTCTTCCTCTAATGCCAAGTCGCCCAGCCATTTCAGGATAACGAAAATTAGCAGATAATGCTCTGCCGATTAATTTGATGAGTGGGTCGGCGGCTTGGCTCATATCACCAATTAAATAGATAGGTTCGGCAGCTTGCTGCGATTCGACCGCCTGGACTTGATCTTGCTGTAACATGTTTAATGATGCGGCTAAAATAGATTGTTTGACGACAGGTTTTTTTGATGAAGTATAGGTGTCACCACGTACAGCGGTTTGCGGAAAAGAAG
This sequence comes from Gammaproteobacteria bacterium, assembly GCA_013288125.1. Lineage (GTDB taxonomy): Bacteria > Pseudomonadota > Gammaproteobacteria > DSM-16500 > DSM-16500 > Aquicella. The sequence goes on along the minus strand of JABDCN010000007.1, from coordinate 16,877 downwards.
GGTTTGCTTTCTGTTTTTTCGTTGCTTGATTATGTTCTTTATTGACGGGTGTAGAAGGAGATTGTTTTGCTGCCGTCATGTGTGGTTGAATGCCACCCGTATAAACATAAGAGGGGACATAATTATTTGGCGCTTTTTCTGGCGGAACTGCGCGCGGCTGAAAAACAAAACTCGTGATGATCAGAAAAAATAATAATAAATGTAAAATCAGCGATAGCCAAAAGCTGCTGATGATAGATTTATTACTACTTGGTTCTGACATAGGAAATCCGTCGGTTATTTTTATATCATACGTTATGGGGTCAGGCTTGCACAATTGCAGGATGTGCTGGGCTTCGACATTGTTGGGCTTCGACCTGCTTTCGCAGGCCTCAGCCCAACCTACATATAACTACATATAACTAATAAATGTGTAGGTTGGGCTGAGGCCTGCGAAAGCAGGTCGAAGCCCAACAATGTCGAAGTCCAACAATGTCGAAGTCCAACATACGAAGGATGAACGGATAGAGATTGGAAAAATGAGATGCCAAATTTCACATTACAAGATGAATACTGGATGCAGCATGCGCTTCGCTTAGCAAAACAAGCTGGTTTGCAAGATGAAGTGCCAGTCGGTGCTGTATTAGTATCAGAAAACCAAATGATTGGGGAAGGATTTAATTCTCCGATTCAATCACATGATCCCACCGCACATGCAGAAATCATTGCCTTACGACAAGGCGCTGCTTCTGTGCAAAATTATAGACTGATTAAGACAAGCTTATATGTCACATTAGAACCCTGTTTAATGTGCGTAGGGGCGCTTATACACGCTCGTATTGACCGCCTAGTCTTTGCAGCGCATGACCCTAAAACGGGCGCAGTAGAGAGCCAATGCAGTGCCCTTGATTTTCCTTTTCATAATCATCGTGTTAGTTATGCTGGTGGCTTACTTGCCGGGGAAGCAAGTGATTTATTGAGTGATTTTTTTCAAAAAAAACGCATCCGTTAAATTGATGCAAATCTCCTATACTTAATAAATAGATAATAAATATCAATAATTGAGGTTGTATAATTAGTTTATTAGTTTATTAGTTTAATAGAAAATAAGTTAAGTATAAGAATGGGGAGAGAGTGATGGCAAATTCCGGTTTTGATAAAGCATCAGACATGCAGCAATTACTTGCTGAAGGGCAAGCATTAGAAAATGCATGGAAAGAATTATTGGGTTCGATGCATGGAACTATTTTAAAAGAAGATAGATATGCATTGAGAGCTGAATTTTTGAAAAGAAACGATGAGTTAACTGAGTTTCTAAATAAAATACAAAAATTACCAAAGAATGCAGCAGAGGAATTGTCACAGACTGAAAAAAAAATAATAAACGAGATTGAAGAAGAGACGGATAAAATTAATCTTCTTTTATCACAAATAAGAGAACAGTTAAGAAAAATTAGTGAACATTTTAAATCAACGGATAGCCCTTTTTTAGGCGATTTAGTAGTATCAGATGTTGCTGAGGAAAATACTGCAACGGATGATCAAGCTACGACACAATTAACATCAAGTTGGCAAAAACGTAAAATTTCGGAGACAGCTCAAAGTGAGAAGACAAATGTGGTGATTAGTAGCTATAAAGATAAATCCAACATGTTGGAATTACTTAAAGAAGGCCAGACACTAGAAAATCAAATAAAGGCACTACAAAATTTGCTTACTAAATTTAATTTGTCAGAAAATTTTGGTTCAACAAGTGATCCCTTTTTAAAAGATAGTTTGGATTCATTATCAGATCAAATTAAGATGTTAATAAAAAAATCCGAACAATTTAACGATAAAGTTAAATTAATAACAAAACCCGAACAAGATGATATCAATGATGTTTATCAAGAAATTTTAAAAATAAATGTTAAGCCAGACCTGGATCAATTGAGTCAGCGATTAAATGAAATCACCGATGACTTTAAGAAAAAATGGTTAAATATTTATATGATTGATGATATAGCCAGTTATGGTAAGGATAAATTCAATGAGGATCAATATCGTCATTCGTATATTTTTGATCGAAAAGATAATAACGTTGATGTTTACTATATCAACAAAGAAGGAGAGCTTGAGCTCGTTGAACTTAAAGATAAAGGAAAAGCGAAAATTAAAGAAATTATTAACGCTATGCCGATTTCAGCTGTTCCAGTTCTAAAAAATGCAGCAATCAGTGAAAATAATATTGAGGTGATCAATAAGGGTGTCAGACATCACGTGACAATGCGAAAAGATCAAGAATTACGTGATCATTTTTATCATATGCATACATCGAAGATTGAAGAAAAATTAGACGAAAGTAAAACAGTTGATATTAAGGTAGAGTCAGGAGCAATTAATTTAAACACGTCCACTAAATTATTTATTGAAATTTTGGATGATTTATTTACCGAAAAAAATAAAGATAATGTTACTTTTTTTCAATCTGACGATAAAAAAAATATTCTGGTTAAATACTACGGCAAGGATTTTAATTTATCTCAATTATTACAAAATGTGGACTGGAGCCATATTCCTCGATTAGATAAATTAGCAAATGAAGCTTACCTAAAACATTTGAGGACAGATTTTTCTGAAGGTGGTTCTCAAGTAAAACCAGCTCGGCCTGGAACAGCATTACCCGGAAAATGGAAAATATCATTACCTACAATAGAGTATGGAGTTAAACCTTATCCAGAAAACGGTGAGGCTGAGTTAAATAATATTTATATAAAAATGGGGAAAAAGAAATTTCATTATACGATTATTAGACCAGAGGGTAAGCAAATTGAAGGTAAAATAAAAAAAGAGACTCTCTTGTCTTATGAAAAAAATACTGATATTCAGGCGAAAATGAAAGACGTTTTTGAGAGAATTAAGCAGGCAGATAATCAAGTTACACAAGCAGACCTTGATATTTTAAAATTATATATTCTTCGTGATGCGGAGGAAAAATGGAACATATCAGGTATCACGGCAGAAGTAAAAGTGAATAATGTTATTAAAAATATTCGTGATAATGATGACGGTAAATATAATTATCTTGGTTTAAGCGATGCTGAAATTGCAGCATTAAATATTTATACAGGGCCTGCTTATGATTTAATGAATAAATTATTGCGTAATCTTCCTATTACTTGGCAGGCAGAATTTCCAGCGAAGCTTCATGTGTTAACATCAAATGATGATTATTCAGATGTTAGTGATAAATATTTTAATCAAGGCATTACTGAATTGTTAATGCATATTGCAGTGGCGTCTTCTGCTCTTTATAAAGCCAAGGAATGGAATAGCGCTGAATATGATCTTTTGTTGATGACGATTAATCCAGAGGAAAAAATCAGTCATGAGAAATTTAAAGAATTATTAGAAGCAAATGACAAATTACCTATTTTAATTAAACAAGGTAACACAATTAGTCTCTATGGATTTAATGGCGATGTTTGGGAATTGAAAGAGTTAAAAAGTGCTTCTTTTAAAGAGCTTGAATTCCCTCCTGTTGATAAGACGCGGGTATTACTTAGTCATGAAACAGTCGGAGAAAAAGAGGATAAACATGAAATTTTGTCTGAAGAAATGAAGAAAGAAATTAATGAAGCGCATGACAATCAATTTAAATCTTATGTAAGACAAATGGACGTTAGTCCAGAAAATAAATTGACAAATATGCTTTTTAATCAAATTCAGGACGCTTTAGCTGCTGAATCCGTGCATGATGTTCCAGCACAGGCATTTCAAAGTACGACCAATTTTCCACTGCATCACTATGCAAAACTTTCTAAAGATATGGTGGGTTTATTATATCGGGGTGTTGCACCAGGGATTGTTGCTGTTGATGCCTCTCAAAATCCAGGAGAAGGAGAATTATTATTACCTCCTGGTATTAATTTATTTTATGATTCTATTTTAAAAGAAGGTAGCGCAGCGATTGTTTCTACCAATTATGTTGTGACGCCGACAGGAAGAAAAGAAGATCCCAATGATGATGCTGAACGAAAACAAGAAATTGAATTACACCTTGAAGAAGTGAAAAGAATGAAAGAAGGAAAGACGAGAAAGAGAAAAGAAGCGGTTGTTTTAGAATCGAAGCCGCCGAAGACTACGATATCTAAATCACTGAGAAAAAGAGCTATCGGGCATAGTGCTGGGACAGTCGAGTCAACTACTCACATTAAAAAAAGACGTGATGCTAAGTCAGCAACACAAAACGTGCAGCCTGAAAGAAAAGATGAAGTTAAACAAGAAGAAGTTAAAAAATCACATCCTTCAGTTCTTGCCGATCAATTTAATCATTTGCTGCATCTGGCACCTGCAGCACCTGAAATAACACAACCCAAACCTGTAGACGCGCCGCCGCCAATTCAAAATAAACAAAGAAGCGTATCAGCTCCTCCTGTCCCAAATGCATCTCAAGCAACATCTAAACAAAAAACAAGTTTTATGCCTCGTGCGCTTGCCAGTATAGGTCCTTTAGGTAGTTTTGGTCATAATGTTTCACAGGAAAGAACACAAACGACTGGTTTTAAAGTGGCGATGGGTGTGTCAATGAATAATGTTCATTTTCATGATCAAAAAGATCATGCAACAAATGAGGTGAAACGATTATTGAATTCAGCCGTCTCAAATACATCAGGCAGTATTCAACCCACTCAAGCTGAACAACATGTTGAATTACACGAGCAAAAATATATTGTCGTACCTATTAATTATGGTGCACTGAATACTGTGACGATGGTAACGCATGATGAAAATGGCGTGAAATCTGATATTTATTTTCGTGAACAAAATGCAAGTGTACCAGCATCTAATAAAGATAATCGTCAAAAATCTTCTAAATTATCACTTGATAAAACCAGTATTCCTAGTCGTGAATTAATGCAATGGGCAGTGGATAATGTAGAATTATTTTTAAGGGCCAATAATGACATTAAAAAAGGAATTACTTGTGATGGATTTACACGCGATCAAGCAGAGGCCATACAAATTTATTGCCGCTCAGTTGAGCCGAGAATATTTTGTTCGACAAATCATTTGTTTGATACTAAAACGCTTGATAAGCAAGTCGAATTATTTAAAAAGCTTACTGAGAAGCAAAAAGATCAAGAGACTTTCCATCAACGTGAGACTTAGAGAATTATTTACAGGCTCAAGCAAATCCCAAGAAAACAGCCAAGGCTCGGCTGATTGACAATAGCTGATCCTCATTTAATTTTCCAAAATTTTTTCCTATTTTTTCTTTACTAACGGTATGTGTTTTATCAATCATGACTTGTGAAATTTTTTGTAATCCGTTTTTTTCATTTGGTTCAATGGTAATTCGAAAAAGAGGAGTATCTTTAAGCTGACTTGTAATGGGTAGTACAGTAATTGATGGATGCTTATCAAAGAAATTTGATTGTATTATTAAGGCGGGTCGTGGTTTGCCATAATCCCCGGCTAGTGAAACAGTGACAATATCTCCTCTTTTCATACCCATCCCTCATCGTCAGATACATCTTCAATCCATTTAAGGATTTCTTTTTCTTGGACGCCTCTTTTTAAAAGCAAAGATTGTCTATGGCATTCAGCCGCAAATCCTCTTTTTCTTGTATCTGGTACCCAAATTTGTATTGGCCGCAATCCAGAAGCTCTTAACGAGGCCCTGTGTTTTTGTACGCGTGCTGCTGTATGTTGCGGCATATTAATTTACCCTTAGGAAATAACGTATGTTACATGTAACAGTATAACTGAAATTGTTACATGTAACAAGTCTAAAATGAGACTTGATTTGCCCTGTCCTTTTCAAGTATCTTCATAGAATGTCTAATATTAAAGCATTTCGCTCATTTTCTCGTTGTGTCTCTTTCTGCACAGCAGATGGCTATGACTTATTAGGCCTTTCTCATTTCTTCAAGAAAAAAGGCTATTACACCCGCCTGTCCCGCGATGCCTTGCATGTCACTAATTTAAAACGCGCAGGTGATTTATTCTTTTTTAATTATGGTGCTTTTGTTTCCTGGGGATTTAAAAAAGGATTTGAAGATAAGTTACTGGAATATGTTAAAGATTTTTCTCTTCATCCCTTAGCGCATATTGAAATGGATCATTTTTTTTATCATTACGGCGATGAAGCTAACATTGATACGAATGAACGTTATCGTCTTGATGTGATTACCTTAGATGCGAGTGAAGCCCACATTAAATTTTCGATTTCATATGGTCTTGCGCAATCGATTAAATTAGCGGCGTTTGAAGAAGCGATTAAAGATACCATTAAAACAAATCAATATTTACCAGAAGAAATTGCAAATCATGGTGTTATTTCCTTATCGCGACGCGCTATTTTCAAGCGTATGGGTGAAATTTTTATTGCGCGCAGTTCAATTAATTTGAATATTGAATATTTAGATGCGCCTGAATTTTTTTGGCGAAATCCTGGTCTTGAGCATTATTATATTATGACAAAGAAATTTTTAGATATTGAAAGTCGTGTCATTGCTTTAAATCAAAAATTAGATGTGCTGCAAGAATTATTAGATATTTTAAATAGCCAAGTACAACATCGGCATTCGAGTTTACTAGAAAGTATTATTATTTTATTGATAGCGGTTGAAATTATGATTAGTTTATTTCAATTACATATAGTTTAAAATATAAACAGTAAAAATAAATTTGTGTATATTTTTATAGGTATTTGCTAATATAGCATATAAGAGACAACAGCGAACGAGGTTTGATATGCTAGTATCCCGTACAAAAATATCACCTGAAATCATATACAGCTTAAGTGAAAATGATCCTTCATTAACAGAATTAGATCTTTCTGATCAAGCATTGGATATTGACGATTTAAGAGAACTCATTAAGGCGTTACAATATAACACATCATTAAAAGTTTTAAATCTCAGTGGTAATTCAAAAATTTTTTATTCTAAAACGATTTCAACAACAGCAGGACATACTCAACCAATTCAAGATAATCACGTCATAGTTGAATTAATGCAATGTTGTAAAAATATCACCAAACTTAATTTGGCGAATTGCGGCGTGAATGGGCAGTGTGCAATACAACTTGCCAATTGTCTTAAATCAAATACCACATTAATTGAACTTGATCTTGGTCTCGATGAAATGTTAGAGAGTGCGAGTGATAATAATCATGCTCAATATAAAAAAGAAGCGATACAATTGATTATTAAAATCATCGAAAAAAATCGATCTTTGAGCAGTCTTAATCTTGTTTTTGAAGGGGATGAGAATATTGCATCTTTAAATTCATCTGATTCTTTTTTAATGCAGCAAGCGCTTTATTTAAATCATACATTGCGTCATTTCAGTTTGTTTCCAAATAATAAAGAAAATTATAATAAAGAAAATTCGCCTGATGTGATATTACCGCGAAATCATCTGTATGATTTTATCAGGAAAGCCTTATTACTGAAGCCATTCTTGGCAGAGAAATTTGTTTTTTATTTTATAAAGACAGCCGCCAATTATGACGCTTATGTTGAGCGAACAGAAAGAACTGAAAATGAAAAAAAACAGATTGGCTTGTTGAATGCTGCCATGAATTGCTCTGCTTCACCGTTTGAACAATTAATTTATTTAGCAACTGAATTTCTTAAGAAGGGATTGTTGGGCGCAAGATCGATTGAAAAAAGAAATCAAATGTATTTTATTTTGAAAGATAGTAATCTCTCTGCTGAGATTAAATTGAGCCGTATTGACGAATTGATAAAGACTTTTAAAAATGGTGTTCATATTGATGATGTAGAAGAAAAAAATAGAGATCCAGATGTTCAAAATTTTTTTAATGCTTTCATGCGGCGTCAAATAACTATTTTGGATAGTTTAATTAATACCGTAAATTACGATATTCGAAATTTAAGCCGCGCTAATCCAACAAAAAATTTTATAAAAGCATCATTGAAATTAATTAACGAAATTGACAGTATGGATTTTGTGATGAATCAAGGAGTAACTTTGCAGAATCTCATGTCAAGTGCAACATTCACCTAGCTAAGCATTTGATAGTTTCGCATCATGCATTTTAGGGTGTGGATAAGTGACAATTAGATACTAGCTTAACTAGGTGCCTTCTCTCGTTTAGATGGCAACCCTAAAGGCACATGAAACTTGATTCGGCTTACTGCGGCATTATTAGATGAAACATTCCCACCTATATTTGCTTCAAAAAGCCCTAACACTTTAACAGATGTTTTAGCTCCGCCATCAGCTTTGGTTTCTACCGTAACTGCAACATCAAATTCTGCTTGTTGATAGTAAATTCCATTAAAACTATTAAGCTGTATACCAAACTTATCTGCATAAGCTGGGCCCATTGGTGGACATATGTAGTTTTCTTTTTTGTCTAACGTCAATCTGGCTTCTTCAATGCCCTCGACAATATCTACGAGAGCCGTTTTGATGAATTCTTTGAGATCCATTAAATTTTATCCATCATCGTATAAATAAGTTTGAAATTGTTCGTTCGGTGACAAATACCCCAAACACCTTAACGGTCTATTATTAATCTCATCAATCAATTCAGCAATATGTTTATGCTTGAGCAATTCAATATTATAATCTCTTGGCAATTCAGCCCTGATTACACCATTACCATTTTCAACCGCACCTTTCTGATAAGGCGATGCAGGCTTGCAAAAATATATATCTGTTGCAAAGCACTCTTTTATCCATTGATATTTATTGAATTCGGAACCTTGATCAAATGTTATAGATTTAATATGTTTTTTGATTTTCTTAACACTACTGATTAAAGTTAATGCCGTGCCAGTTGCAGTTTTATTAAGATTTTTTATAGCTATAATATATCGTGATTTTCTTTCACGTAATGTAATTAGATTACCTTTGATGCCCTGTTTAAACATCATTAGATCACCTTCCCAATGACCAAATTCCTCACGTGTGTTTATTATTTCTGGGCGATTATTTATAAGTAATTCTTTAGGCACTCGGGGTTTTCTGGAATTATGTTTAATACGCCAAAAGTGCTTTCTTCTTAGTTTTTTGTAAACTTGATTTCGTATTGCTGCATCATTATAAATATAGCGATAAATAGTCTCATGCGAAATAACACACTCATTGTTGTTTTCACGTTTTAAACGACCTTCAATTTGCCATGGTGACCACCCTGATTTTAATTTTAAGTGAACGTAATCACGTAATTCATTATCTTTTGATAGTTTTGTTCCTTTTTTTCGACGTTCAAGATATTTTTTATGCGCAACATCATTCCAGTATATTTGTTTTTTGCTATGCCAATGAACAAACCCATTGCGTTTGATTTCACGATATATTGTTGATCGATTCACACCTAATATGTTAGCAATCTTATTTTTTGGATAATTTTTTTCTAACATTATACGTAAAAATATTCTGTCTTTTTCGGTTAAGTGTCGATATGCTTTTATCATTTTGCTACTTAAATTAATGAGCAACGAATAAATAAATTGAAATTCCTAAACATGTCCATACCTGTAAATGCAAAACGATGTGCAAAGTATTAGGGATGATATTATCCCCACGTTCAGGTAAAAAATGATGTGTATTCTTAAATTTATTAAATGCTTGTTTATGTTTTTGTGAGCTACCAAAAAAATATGGAGTCCACCAACTTAAAATAGTTCCTACTGTTAGCAGGAAATAAAAAGATATTAAGGTGATTACTGCTGATGATGGCATGCTGGGTTTTTGATAATAATTTAAAGTTATTATTAAGGGGATCAAAACTGTTAACCCATTAATAACGGAGCCCAATAAACGATAAAAAGTACTATCTGAAATTTTGAGTGCCTCAATATCATTAAATGGAACAACAGGCACCCAATCATGAAAAAGCATGAATAATAGTAGTAAAAACTGTAATAATATAAAAAACAGCATCATTGTTTTATCCTCGTAATAAAATTTCTAGACCATTAATTATGCATTGCAAACCCAACCTAAACCCTTTTTCAAAATCTATATTCGATTTATAAGAAAAAGTTTTTTTTAAAATTGGATATTCATCAATATTAATATTATTAATCGAAGGTTCATTGCTATTATCTGATTCTCCCGGAACTTGCCCTACCTCAGCTAAAACATGACCCAGAATATATACGTGTAAGTTTCTGAAAATTGAAAGAGCTTCTGATTGTTTAAATCCTGCTTTAATTAAAATATTTAGAGTAATTTCGGCCTGTTTTAAAGATGATTTTGTTATAGTGGGACGCGTGGCAAATAATAAAACAACTCTAGGAACTTGTAGAAGACCTTGTCTAGTCGAAATTGAAAGATCAAGTAAATGATTTTTCCAATTTTTATTAGTAAAATTAGTAGGAATCTGAGAATACAAATGTTCTTGAATTAGATCAAATAGCCCTGATTTATTTGCAATATGGTTATACAAAGAAGCTGCCTCTACGTCCAGTTTGGAACCAAGCTTGCGCATGCTCAATCCTTCTAGGCCATTGAGCTCTATAAGATTTATAGCGGCATCACAAATTTTTTGCTTTGTTAAATTTCTCTTTGCCATGAATTATACTCAAATTAACTAACACCGTTAGTTTAATACTAACGGTGTTAGTTTGTCAACATCTTATGATGTCGCACTTCATTTGAGATTCTGCCGATTTGGGGAAACTAGTTCGAAGTGCAACCTTTTAATTAGCACGACTTATAGTTCTAAGAAATCCTTTAATGCTGCCTTGACACGATCTATTAAATCATCTGGCAGGATGCCTAATTCCTGACGGAAAAAACTATTATCCCATGCAAGTATTTGGTCTATTAACAAATCGCTCATATTCTTTAATCCTGCGACACCGCGCGGAATTTTTACTCTTAATGGAAATGTATCACCTTCAATAATTTTAGAAGTAATCGGAATAACAACGGTACTTTTAAGACCACCTTCTGAAAATTCAGTCGGTTGAACTACCAAACAAGGTCTTTGTTTTCCTGCTTTTTTTCCAATACGCGGTTCCAGATCTACCGTATAAATATACCAGCGTTTCGGTATGATCATTTCGATTTTATCCTTGAATGGCGTTGAAATTCCTTATTGACTTTATGACTACTTGCAGCTACTAATGCAGCTGCACGTTTCCAGCGCTTAGCTCTTTTTATACGTTCCGCTTCCTTTTCAAGCAGCAAAAGTGCTGCCCTAACAACATCAATTTTTTTATGTATACCTAGGTCTTTTTTTAAATGCTCAATTCTTTGGTTATCTTTTTCCTGTATCATTAATGGAACCCCCATATTTTTCTCCTATATAAAATGATATATATAAATATATACTAAAAAATATATAAATTCCATTGTCTCAAAAATAATGACTAGTAAGCAAGGTTACCGTTTTGTGTGATAGCAATGTTATGTGGGAAATTCTTTAGTACCTTTAAACTGCCATTTGCCACGCTTTAATCCATGGAAAAACATGAATAAGATTGATAATATTTAAAGTTAAATTATCATGAATTTCATAAGCAACCCAAACTTCGAGTCCTAATCCAATAATAATGACAGTCCACCATGGAAGCAGATAAGCAGTCAAAAACCCTATCATCATAGAAATCGAGTCACTTAAAGAATTGAGCACACTATCTCCAATATATCCTGAAGCAAGAGCTTGTTGACGATAGTGTTCTATTATTATGGGCGTATTTTCAAAAATCTCCCATGAAACCTCAACACCTAAAGCTATTAAAAAACGTATTGGAATAGGCATTTTAGGAAAAATTAACCAAAATAAAAAATAAAAAAGAAATCCATGAATAATATGTGAAAAAGTATACCAATCAGTGAGGTGTTGAGAATTGCCGCTACTTAAAACAATACCCTCCCATAATTTTATATATCCACAAGCGCAAATTAATGGTTGACCCATAGCAATAAGCAAGATAGCTTGCATGGCCAACATAAGAAAAGTGATTATAAAAATATTTTTAGTAAACTGATTTTTTAAAACTTGTTCAAAATACATTAGTTTCGCTCGATGACACTCATTGAAAGCGCTGTGATTTTGGCATTTGCGTTGGTTTCCCACGTGCATATCCAAAAAATTAAATTATTGTCCTGAGATAAAAAATGTTTTGCTTTTATTTGGTCATTATTTTTTATTTTTAAAAGAATTTTATTAGCTTTGTTAATGGCTTCTTTAGTTGAATTGGCTTGCACACTTGTAGAAATAATCCAATTTCTTTTGCTAACAATCCATTTCTCCGTTTGCACATCATACCGATTAGTTTTTTTATTATATGCTGCATGATCTAAGTTGGCTTGTTGTACTTCTTTTTTAGAAGGACAGGCTGGTGAAAATTCGCTTCCATATGCTATTAGAGGCAAAAGCAATATAATAAAACCAAAAGACTTAAGTATTTTTAAGATAGATTTTTTTTTGGTTTCATGAGTCATTTCTAAATTCTCTTCATTGAATATGAACGTTATTTTATATTTGATCATTTTTTTTAAAAAATATTAAAAACTGACTTTATTATGCGCATTATATCACCAGTTAAAATCTAAATCTACTCAATTTTCATGAATGATTTGCAAATTAAGATTATTTTTTAAACAAAACCAAATTATATTTTAGATAAACTGCGGTCGATGGCTGCATGCAAAACAAGACCGAAATATAGCAATACCGGATAACGGTGTTACAATGCTTTTCCTTAAAATTTTTCTTTTTTTCGTTTACGGCTGCTTAAAAAGGGTATGTAAAATATGTCAAATGATTCAACGATAACACAACAAGCATTTGTTTCTTCTTTATCCGAAAAACGAATCAAACTCATTATTATCACTCTTTTAAGTTTATATCCCTTAACCGGCATGGGAATAGATTTAATTGCACCTTCTTTACCAGCCATCAGTCTTGATCTTCACACTTCAAATACTTTTTCAAAAAATTTAGTCACGTTATATTTACTCGGATATACACTAGGAACTTTTTGCATTGGATTTTTATCTGATGCCATTGGAAGACGAAAGCCTATATTATGCAGCTTTTTCATTTTTGTTATTGTGAGTATCTTGCCTGCTATTTTTAATATACCAATTTTGTTGTTAAGCTGTCGTTTTTTGCAAGGATTTGCCATTGCAGGCTTTGGTGTAAATGGCCGCGCAATTTTGTCTGATATTTTACCCAAAGAAAAATTAATTCGAACAGCGACATTCATCGCTACCATGTGGGGAATCGGTCCTATTATCGGCCCTATAATTGGTGGTTATTTGCAATTTTATTTTAATTGGCAAATGTGTTTTTATTTTTATGCCTTCATGGGTTTAATAGGATTATTGGCGGTTATGTTTATTGTTCCAGAAACACATTTTAATAGACAACCCTTACAATTTCAGCAACTTAAAACTAACTTTATTACAATCGCAACACATCGACTTTTTTTAGGTATTGTAATTCTCATGGGTATTGTTTATTCCTTACTCATTGCATTTAGCACATTAGGCCCATTCTTAATTCAAACTTCATTGGGTTATTCTTCTATCTATTTTGGAAAAATCGCTTTGTTGTTAGGTTTAGCATTTCTAGTCAGTACTTTTCTTTGTCGACAATTACTCAAACATTTTTATCCTGAAGATATCTTTTTTTATGCGATGATTTTTTTTACTTTAGTTGCCGCAAGCGGCGTATTGCTCGCACATATCAATAATACAAATATTTGGTTCATCGTGATTCCCAGTTTATTTATGTTTATGGCCTGTGGAATTATTTATCCTGCTGGTATGGGAAAAGGATTGTCTCTCTTTAGACATTTAGCAGGCAGTGCATCTGCGACAATGAATTTAATTAATATGTCTATCACGAGTTTAACTGCTTTTGTGATGAGTTTTATTCATGCGAATAATTGTTTAGTCGTTGCTTATATTTACCTTGGCTTAATGTTATTGACTTGTGTGAATTATTATTTATTAATTAAAACAGGTATGAAAGAATACCAGATAAAACAATAAGTTATAATTTATTGTCGCCATTCATTTATCTCATTTGATAATTAAATTGAATAATATCTCAATTGATAATATACTATAAGTAAGATACTATGTTCACAGAGGTTATTATGCATACGATACGTAAATCTACTTCAAATGCCTCTCCAGTTAATAAAAATGCTGTTGCATTAAAAGCTTTTTTTGGCATCACACATAAATGGCAATTAACATCTGAAGAAGAAAGAACCATACTCGGTGCTACACCCGCAACATTTTATCGATGGAAAAAAAATAAAGACGGTTCATTAACACAAGACACCTTAGAAAGAATTTCATATATTTTAGGAATTTATAAAGCACTGAGAATTTTACTTCCTTCAGAAGTGACAGCAAATCAATGGATAAAAAAACCAAATACAGCACCGTTGTTTGGCGGTAAACGTGCATTGGATAAACTACTAATTGGAAGAGTCATTGATTTAGCAGATGTCCGTCGATATTTGGATGCTGAACGGGGCTAATTGATTTATGTTAATTATGCCACCTTTAATTAATAAAAACGGTCAACAGCAATATAGAATTATTCCCTCTATTTACCCACCAATTAATTTTTTTGAAGAATTAGTTGATCCAACAGAAATGGAAACACTTTGGGAAATTGAAAGTCGAACTAATGAAAGATTACGTCAAGAAGCAGGAGATATCTTTTTAGTTTCACCTGAAGATCGAGTAAGCGGTGCGGGTTCTTCTGTTGTAATGGCTGCATTCACGCATTTATCTCAACCTTCTCGATTTTCTGATGGTAGTTTTGGTATATATTATGCCAGTCTTTCACAAGAAACAGCTATCAAAGAAACTATTCATCATAGGGAAAAATTTTTAAACGCAACAAATGAAGGGCCATTAGAATTAACCATGCGAGTATATGAAGGAAAAATTGTTAAACCCTTGCATAATATAAGAAAAAAATCATATCAATACTTGCATCATCCCGATCATTATTCAGATTCGCAACAATTTGGGGCAACTTTACGCGCTAAAAATGCATGGGGAATAATATACAATAGTGTAAGAGACTCGCGCGGTATTTGTATTGCAGCCTTTCGACCTCCTACTGTCTCCATCCCAAAACAAATTTCTCATTTGAAATATATTTGGAATGGAAAAAAAATAACTGAAATTCTACATATACAAACAGTATTAACCCTATAAAAAAGATTTAAATAAAAAATAATTTTAGCAAAGATACATACACTTGATACTCAATCTGAAAAAATCTTAATTTTTTCTTAAGATTAATATTAGAAAATTTTTGGTAAGGAGACACTTAAAAAATCACACTAAGACAAGGAGAGCAGCCATGTTATCACCCAATTTCACAGATCCCAACACTACAACAACCACGAATACTCTCGCTGGTTTATTAAATACAAATGGACCCACTGCCTCACCAACCAGTTTAGGTATGTCTGTTACGCCAAATAGTATTGCACAACTTGCTGTTGGTGGTGCAATCGTTGTTGCTATTGGCGTTACGTACGCTTATACAAAATACAAACACTATCAAAAGAAAATACATAAACAAGAGATTGATGCCATCATCTCTATGTATAACGAGACGTTGAAAACAATTTATGTGCGAGATACAAGTGAAATTCGTGGTTTTCCACCTATATTTCAATATAACGGCGATGACGTCGATTCAATGCATATGACAGATGAACAAATCAGAGGGATGGGTGATATTGATTATGATAACGAAGATCCTGCTCTTTCCATTTATCACATGAAAGTATTAGATGCTATCCGTAAAATTAAATCTTTTTATTTAGATCGTGGCATGACAAATGATATTACCGCCGGCGTGCTTTGCTACATTATGAAAATGCTAGAAGATAAATGTTTAAACTTTCAAGGATATGATTATGACATTGCTTATCTCGATAGCATAAGTGAATTTATACAGCGCATAGCCTCACGAAGTAAAACAGAAATCACACAAGTTTTTAGCCGACTTGGACCTGTTTTTCAAGATTTGCAAGCAGCTAAAGTTCAACTTGAAAGACATCAAGAATATTTATCTTTGGAAGATATTATTAAGCAATTGAGAGGTAGTTGCATTAAAAACGCTGACAATCTTATCAGATGTCTTGCAATGATTTGTACTGACCAAAGTAAATGGAAATACATTGAATCTGCTTCAATGAGTGATATTTCAAAAGGAAGATTAAGAAAAAATTATATTAATACTTCATTTGTGGGACTTGTGTTATGGTCTGATCGCGAAATTAATATTTCCAAAACTTTATTCAAACCTTGGGTCACTACATTAGCAACATATTATATCAAGACCCTCAATCAAAATAATAATTTACGATGCGATGATATTCTTTCGCCAGAGGCATTATTTGCTTTACCTTCGCTTGAACAAATTAATTCAACGAAAAAAATGTCTAGCAGCGAAAATTCAAAAATTAAATCAAAATATAAGGATTTAAAATTATTTTTCAAGAAATATGAAAATTTTATAACAATTAAAATTGATACGAATAATCATGATAACTTACCTGCCATTATTCATGTCAGCGATAAAAATGAATGCTTAGAAAGAGCGGAATTAATTTCAGATCTTTCTCGCATCTGTCATCAAATTATATTATTGCAATATTTATCTTCACATTTAATTAAGAGTATTAAGCAATTAGGTGAAATATACGTGAAACATCCTAATCATTTTATCGCAATCTTTCGTGTGTTAAATGAATTATGCATTCAAATTAAAAGTGGCATAGAAAAATTTAATAATGGCTTTCAAAGTATTATTTTGGGCAATGAACACGCCATGCAATTAGCCGATAAAGATATTTTACCAAAATTATTAACACGATATCTTGATGAAACTTATAATAGAATTGGTTTAGTATCTAATAAAATAAATGAAT
>JABDCN010000006.1:56115-65017 GCA_013288125.1 Gammaproteobacteria bacterium | reverse complement strand
TTTTTTCTGTTTGTTCGAGGGTGCTCATCGAGTCAATCAACAGATTACTCATGTGCAAAAAACTACTTAATGAAAAATATAATTGCTGCGAAAGAAGTTGCTGATTTTTTTGATGATCAGATTCTATTTTTTTGTAGGGCGTCATGTTTTGATGAACAAGAATCGCGGCAATTTTATGGGGTTCATCAGAAAGTGCAGGCCAAAGATAAGATTTGCATTCCCCTTTGTTTCCATTTTTTTTAATGAAAATAGTTTCTTCTTGCCATTTTTTTTGATGAGAGTGGACTTCTTGAATGAGTTTGGGAAAGGGATAATTTCTATCGTAAATGAGATTGATTGATCGTCCGATGACTTCTTTTTTCGCATAGCCAAACAGGGTCGAGGCACCACTATTCCAATTAATAATACGGCCTGCTTTGTCTAGCAGTATGGCGCTATCCATCATTGCTTCAAAGAATCCGAAATTATCCATTTCAGGCTTGCATCCGTTGTATAAATGATTTTATAGTAACACATTTTTTCCAGAGGCAATAATATGCGTATACATATTCTAGGGATTGGCGGGACGTTCATGGCAGGTGTTGCAGTATTGGCTAAACAATTAGGCCATGAGGTCACGGGTTCAGATCAAAATGTTTATCCTCCCATGTGTCATCAATTGGAAGAGCAGGGTATTACCTGGAAAGAAGGATATGAGGCGGCTCATATTGATTCAGCGATTGATGTCGTGATTGTTGGAAATGTAATAAAACGCGGAAATCCCGCTATTGAATTCGTATTAAATGAACGTATTCCATATTTTTCTGGCCCACAATGGTTGGCAGAAAATGTATTGAAAGATCGTTGGGTATTGGCTGTTTCTGGTACGCATGGCAAGACAACGACGACGAGTTTATTGACTTGGATACTTTCACATGCAGGTCTTAATCCTGGATTTTTAATTGGTGGTGTGCCTGAAAATTTTGGTGTGTCTGCTCGTCTTGGAGAATCGCCTTATTTTGTAATTGAAGCAGATGAATATGATAGTGCTTTTTTTGATAAACGTTCTAAATTCATTCATTATCGTCCGCGTACACTTATTTTTAATAATTTGGAATATGATCATGCGGATATTTTTCCCGATTTAGATGCGATTAAATTGCAATTTCATTATCTTATTCGCACGCTGCCAGGCAATGGTTTAATTGTGCGTTATGCAGATGATAAAAATATCACGGCTGTTTTAGAAAAAGGATTATGGACACCCGTTGAGACTTTTACCCATCAAAAACAAGCTGACTGGCATGGAGATTATCTTTCAGCAGACGGCAGTGCTTTTAATGTGTTTAAACAAGAAAAATTAATGGGTGAAGTACAGTGGTCTTTATTGGGTGAGCATAATGTGAATAATGCATTAGCAGCGATAGCAGCTGCTTCGCATGTAGGTGTATCACCTGAAAAAGCGATTGCGGCGCTTCCTTCATTTAAAAATGTGAAACGTCGATTGGAAGTGAAGGGAACGGTAAATGGTGTGATTGTTTATGATGACTTTGCGCATCATCCGACTGCAATTGCAACAACACTAGCAGGATTACGCGCAAAGATTGGTAATGACGCACGTATGATTGCTGTGATTGAATTTGCTTCTTATACGATGCGATCGGGTGTGCATAAAACGAAAATACAAGAAGCATTGAATGAAGCGAATGTCGTTGTTTGTAAAGAAACGGAAGCAGAGTGGGGTTTAAAAGAAATTCTTTCGCAATTTAAACAACCGACAGCATTATATCGTGATGTTGATACGTTGGTGAGTGAACTTGCGCCGACATTACAGCCGGGTGATCATGTTGTGGTGATGAGTAATTCTGGTTTTGGCGGGATACATCATAAATTGTTAGCAGCGATTGAAGAAAAGAAAGCGTCGTAGTCATTAGAGCGTCCCCTCTCCTCCAGTGTTCTTTGCTGGAGGAGAGGGTTAGGCTTGCCCCAGCATGTTTTAAGCTGGGGGAGAGGAGGCTATTTATATCACCTCTCTCCCAACCAGCGCATGTGCTAGCGTATTCGGATCAATATATTCCAATTCACTCCCCAGTGAAACCCCGCGCGCAATGCGCGTGACTTTAATCACAAAAGGTTTCGCTAACTGTGCAATGTAATGCGCAGTCGCTTCACCTTCTACCGTTGGATTTGTTGCAATAATAATTTCTTTAATTTCTTTTTGCTCGAAGCGTTGTTTTAATTGTGCGATGCCAATTTCTTCTGGACCAATACCATCCAGCGGAGAGAGGTGGCCCAATAAAATAAAATATTTGCCGCGAAAACTACTGGTTTGTTCGATGGCCGTCACATCAATAGGATTTTCTACAATACATAATAAAGAAGCATCCCGATGTTGAGAGGCGCATATTTCACATAGCGTTGATTCGCTGAAAATGCGACAAGATTCGCAATGTTTAATATGTTGCATTGCCTCATGTAAACATTGTGCTAATCGTTTACCATTTTCTCTTCCACGTGTTAATAATTGCAGCGCCATACGTTGAGCGCTTTTGGGCCCAACGCCTGGTAAACAACGAAACGCTTCAATTAATTGTTCAAGTAGAGGGCTAAAACGCATGTTATTTGGGTAGATCGTCAAAGCCTTCAGGTAATTTCATACCTGCGAGGCCGCCCATTTTATCACGTAAACCACGATCAATTTTATCAGTACAATCGTTGATAGCCGCTGCGATTAAATCTTCGATAATGGATTTCTCTTCTTTTAATAAATTGGGATCAAGCGTCACTTTCTTTGCATAGTGTTGGCCTGTCATGACGATTTTGACAGCACCGCCGCCAGATTGGCCGGTGACTTCCATTTCAGCAACTTGTTTTTGGATATCTTGTAATTTTTTTTGCATTTCTTGCGCGCGTTTCATGATTTCATTTAAACCAACTTTTTCATTGGCAGGTTTGTTCATGGTGATCACTCCGGTGTTGTCTTTAAAAAAATAATGTCAAGATTCTATCAAAATTACGGGTGGGGATCTATTAAATATTAGCCATCAAATACGTGAATATTAAATGAATGCAATGGTATTTTGCGGTTTTATCCTATTTGCATTTAGATATTAGTCATTGACGATTTTGATTGCACTGAGTATGATCGCAAATCTTCGTTTTAAGCGTTCTTGGATAGGTGTAAACGGGGTATAGCGCAGTCTGGTAGCGCGCCTGCTTTGGGAGCAGGATGTCGGGGGTTCGAATCCCTCTACCCCGAAAATATATGGCCGAAGCGTTTCAATTTTAAGTTTAAGCGCCTAAAATTGAAACGCTTTGGGTAGGTGAAGGCGGGCTATTTGTGTTGTTGAATGCTGCGCCCGTAGCTCAGTTGGATAGAGCATCGGCCTTCTAAGCCGAGGGTGGCAGGTTCGAATCCTGCCGGGCGCGAAAGAATATTTGTGTTTAGTATGTGTGTTTAATATTCGTGTTTTAAGTTTTAATATGTGGGTTTTAATATTTGATCTTTGTCTGTGTTTTGTTGGTTCAGTTTCTATGGTGGACGTAGCTCAGCTGGTAGAGCCCCGGATTGTGATTCCGGTTGTCGCGGGTTCGATCCCCGTCGTTCACCCCATCATTTGTTCTTGCTGTTGACGTTTGTTGGGCCGCTAGCTCAGTTGGTAGAGCAGCTGACTCTTAATCAGCGGGTCGTTGGTTCGATCCCAACGCGGCCCAATTAATTGATAAATAAATAAAAATCATGTCTTTTTTAAGGCTCAGAAAACCCGCGAAAATAGCATCATGGGGCACTGGCGGGGCAGTTAGAATTAATAAATCACAGCTCTTCACAACAATTTCATCAAACCCATACATTATAAAGTCCAATCCCGAGACCTGTGCAAAAAGCATAGAAACCCAGCAATTCAAAAAGCGTCACTATACGACCGTAACCGACTTTATCTGAGGTTTTGATGTAAAACATCTCTACCGTCAACTTGCTGTTCTGAAGATCATCAAATAAGTTATCTAATTCAGAGCCTTTTTTTCTAAAACGCCAGTGTTCTATTTGAACTGCGATATAAATTAAAATTAAACCAACAACAAAAGATACGCCCATACGGAGACAATATTGGATTATCATTATCTGCTGATTTTTATTAGGAAACGCTGAAGCAAGAATTGTTGTGACAGCAATCAAGCCGCCTGAGTTTAGAATAAACACCCACTTAAATAAAATATCTGACATAGCAGAAACAATTGTTGTGTAAAATTTTCCGTTAAGGCGATAGTAATTAACTAATTCCGTTTTTTCACTTGATGAAAGTTTCTCCCATTTTCTATCATCAATATTTACACCTACTTCATTCATGAATAACTCTCCCTAAATATCATTGCTACTACCAATTCCAGTCTTTTTACGGTCATATTAATCGCTCTTTCCTTTATTAAAGTAATTATTTCGTAGGTTCATATTATGCTTTTTCGTCTCCAGAGCTAGGTTTTAACATGTTATATATCCTGATAAGTGTGCCTAGAATAAGAAGAAGTAAGATTGCTGTGCTAATGGAAATAAGGCGCCATTTTTTAGTGATAAAAACAGCTATAAAAAAAATGCCAATAAAACAACAAATAATACTTATTATTCCAGTGATTATTTTAATATTTGCGAGGGTTGATTTTTTTTGATAATAATTTTCCAAATATTCTTGATGATGCTTAATCATATTTAATAAATAATTATTATTAATGGAGTGATCGAAAACATGTTTTCGAAATGTTGCTACTTGAGAATAAGAAATAAAAAATTCGATTATAAAAAGAAATATTCCAAAGACTACTCCTAAGATGAAGCTGCATGTTGCAAAAGAAATTAAGTTATTAGGCGAGTGGCAATTAGAAAAAAATGTGGCTAAAGCTATAGCCGCGCCCCCATTAATAATGAAAGCAATATTCGCAAATGATTTAGTGTCTTTGTCATATAGCTGTTCAAATTTTTCAGCGCTAACTATTATTCCTTCTTGCTGTTGCGTGAAATCATCATTAGGAGTTGTGCTCATGCCATTTCCTTCTAGCTAATAATTGACCAAAATAAAATATTTTTTATGGCTACTGCCCCTCTATTGCCCCAAAAAATAAATTTCAATTGATAAAATTATTAATAATCAAAATATTAAGTAAATTTAACATATAATTTACAATCAGAGGATCCACAGTTTTATCCTGTGGCGGCCTATTAAAATTATCAATAGTACAATATTAAATATACGCTTCAAGTTTAAGCATAGGAGCAACTAGCTCAATAATTTTATGCCTGCCGTGTCCAGGATTAATTTCTTCATGTGTTTTGACTAAGCCAAATTTTTCTAATTCACTAATATCACGATAAACAGACGCTCTGTTTCTTTTTATTAATTTAGCAATGTTGGTGATCGTGTCAGGGTGTTTACGAATGCTATTAATTAGTTTTATCTTTGCAGCGCTAAGAAAATGCAACATTTCAGCTGCGTCAACAAAAGTTAACGTTGCAGATTGTTTTTTAATTGGCTCGCCTTTATCCGCAGCTCGCATCGTGGTTTTTACATGGGATAAAAAATCTTCTACATTTCCAGTTTTTACTCTGAAAATTTTGGGCATTGATTTATGGTTTATTTTTTTTGATTTTTTCATGTAATATCCTCCATTCTTTATCAAAATGTTCTGCAATTTCTTCAAATGTACTAAAGTTAATATTTTCTTCTTTTCCCATATAATGACGGTGGTGATAACCGTGACAATTGTCAAAACCCAAAACACGTCCATTATCCTTGGTGCACAAGTGAAAATTTATATATGCCAAGCTATAGCGTATAATTTTTCCTTTATGATCAGTTTTAACAAAATATCTTAAAGTGCCATTTCCTTCTTTAACAGGAATAACCACCGTATCATCAATGGCAGTTAAATGTCTTATTGATTTTTTTCTTTTATCCATACTTGATTATAGCAGGTTATACAATGAATGTAATACCTGAATCCTTCTTGTCATAATGTTGAAATTAGTATTACCACTGTCACGTTTTTGTAACGTGACAGGGTAGATTTACCTACAATCATAGTAGGTTTAGATCGGTTTTGATGTTGCCGAAACACCGTAGGTTGTTGATTTAATATGAATTTAAATTACGACTAGATTGACTCTTAATCAGCGGGTCGTTGGTTCGATCCCAACGCGGCCCATTAAAAATCAACAACTTACAAGCCTCTTTGAAAGTGACACAATATTGTGGCTCTTTCCCATTTTAGGGGGTACACCATTTACGAACACAGTACTCTAACTCGAAGTCGATAGTTTTTCGTAAGCTAGCGTTTCGGATCGATGCAAAACTCAAGACAAATTTTTATGCTGCCGCAACAACAACTTTAAACAATGCTGCTCGTCTTTTGTTTTTTGGTTTTTGATGCACAACTATTTCGACATCTTGATCCAATTTATTTAAAAATTCGATTAATCTTTCAATGGAAAAATCTTTTAATCTGCCATTAGCAATCGCCGATATTTTTGGTTGATTAATGCCGAGAACATCAGCTGCTTTATCTTGTTTATAATTCCTTTTTTGAATGATTTGATTAATCTTTATAGCCAAATCAGCTTTAACAAGACGTTCTTTCGCATCTTTAAAACCCATATCAGCGTAAACATTTCCGCTGCTTTTAGTGTGTTTGATTTTGTCGCCCATATTTATTGCCCCCGTTCTTTTTCAAGTTGCTTTGCATCTTTTAAACGTTGTTTAATTAATTCAATTTCTTGTTTTGGTGTGGCTTGTCCTGTTAAGGGTTTTACATTGCGTGGTTTAAAACCTAACTGTGCCTGATATAACGCATAGCCAATTTCATCTTTTACTTCTTCGGGAAATTCATCTAGGCCTTCCAATGAATTGCCAATCCAAACCACTTCTCTCATATCATTATACCTTAATATCCCAATTTTGGGATAAATTATAATTTGATGTTAATCAATAATCTAGCTAAAAATGTGGCTAATTCTGTTCCACAACAAATGGATGCATTAGTTGAATTCGCGAGGAATAAGAATGCCTGATAAAGCATTTGGTTTTGAGAAACCAGAAGATAGTCCAGGTTTCTTGCTTTGGCAAACAACGATTACATGGCAACGCTTAATTAAAAAAGCGCTTGATCCTTATCAGATTTCACATGCTCAATTTGTCATTATGGCAATCGTTTTATGGTTTGAAGGATTAAAACAAGAACCAACACAGATTTTAATTGTTCGACAATCAAAACTCGATAAAATGACAGTATCAAAATCATTGAAGAAACTGGCAAGCTTAGGGTTAATCAAACGTACAGAACATGAAACGGATACACGTGCAAAATCTGTGAACCTTACAACAAAAGGAAGGACATTGGCTTCTAAGTTGGTGCCAATCGTTGAAAAAATAGACGAGAAATTTTTTGGTATTGTTAGCGCAAAAGATCAGCGATTACTTATTAATATATTAGGTAATCTTACTGCCTCAATGTAAAAATACGGGGAATACGTGGTCAAGTCTCGATAAAGGATATTAACATCGCATTAATATCTTTTGTCAAGATTTGATCATCTTGATTTTTTTATCACGTATTTTTTACGTATTGAGGCTTGATTATAAAAATAGTACTTTTGATCGCGTGAAAAAACCATTGGCAGAGTATCATATTTTATACATCATTATTTAACTTGCGATTGATAAATATGCCAGTGAGTCATAACAAGTCTAAGACATTCAAAATAAATGAGGTATCAATCCTATGTTAGACCGTGAACAAAGTGATGCTTTATTAATGGCATACAATCGTGTACGAGATATTGATCATCCATTAGGATCGCTACCACGTGAAGTTGTTATGTATAAAATGAATATCACTTACAACTCAGATCCAGATAGCGAGATAGCAATAGCATTACGACTTGCAGCAGATAGTCAGGAAAAAGCAATTAAAACCCTTGTCAAGATGATAAAGAAAAATCCCAGTTTATTGCTACAAGCTGGCGATGTGATATCACGCGGCGGCTACCCTGCTGCACGCAAAACTTTAATTGCCTTTTTACTGAGCGAAGGTGATCCTGCTGCTGCAAAGCGAATTGAATTTGGTTTTAAAAAAATACCTGATGGTGAAAAAATACGTGAATTTCAATATAAGGAATATGAACCACACATTAAAATCCTTAAAACACAAATTGAGTCAAAAATCCCTGCTTATAATTTAATACCATTATTTGATGCTCTCATTAACATCTCTTTTGATAATTTTAAAGAAGCGTTTAAGCAAAACACAAATTATGAGAGCAACTCGAAAATGAGTAAGGAAATGCAAAAATTTGTCGAAGAAATGCAAAAATTTATAGATGCAATCAAATTAAAAAGAAAAGCCGATGATATGCATTATAAGCACTATACCACACTGATGCAGGCATTTGATTTGCGGCATGAGAAATGGAGAGAATTAAGCAACAATAATTCAAATTATGACAAATGTGATTTTCTCTGGGGACAAGTCATTTGGCGTTTGCAATATAACCTGCCAGCAGTAGATCGATTTGCATTTGCGCGTGCATTTATGGACGAGAAGCGTACGGTAACTTTTATACATGATGGGGATGGAACATTTCCTGATGCCGAAGTTAATGAGGAGCCAGAAGTTATTCAGGGTGGGAATTTCGGGTTGGCAATATATGGCTGTGCGATCGTTTGCCATAACCGGCTGGGTGTGTTCTGCTCGAAGGCATCGGAGGTTTTTGGAAAACATATGTCGAATAAAAGCTTCTTTCTTGAGAGCTTATGTAATTGCTCCAACCAGCCCATCAATCGACCACGACCGACCGGTGTATAATGTTTTGAAGTAATGGATATTAGCAAGTCCTGCTGCGTAAGCGGCAACTTGCTCGTTCCAACAAACATCAATA
>JABDCN010000006.1:0-56015 GCA_013288125.1 Gammaproteobacteria bacterium | reverse complement strand
ACCACGACCGACCGGTGTATAATGTTTTGAAGTAATGGATATTAGCAAGTCCTGCTGCGTAAGCGGCAACTTGCTCGTTCCAACAAACATCAATAAACAATTGCATTAGTTCTTGGTATTGCCAAGTAGTTGAAGTTATTGCCCACCACATAACTGAGCGTTCAGATAACATCTGATACGGCGAGGAGAGACCTCATCAATGACCATTTGTTTTACCTACGCATGTTTGTTAATTCTTATCCTAATAAAATAATTACTCTAATAAAAATTTACGTGCGTAAAACACAATGATTATGTATCTAAATTTTCTTCTGACAAACCCATCTAAGTAGCGCCTTGTCTCACATTAAAATTAATTATAGGATACTGAATCATTGCAAATCTAAGACATTAAACATAAACGAGGTATCAATCCTATGCTAAACCGTGAACAAAGTGTTGCTTTATTAATGGCATATAATCGTGTACGAGATATTGATCATCCATTAGGATCGCTGCCACGTGAAGTTGCTATGTATATCATGAATATCGCTTATAACCCAGATCCGGATAGTGGTATAGCAATAGCATTACGTCTTGCAGCAGATGGTCAGGAAAAAGCGATCGAAGCCCTTGAAAAAATGATAGAAGAAAACCCCAGTTTATTGCTGCAAGCTGGCGATGTGGTATCACGTGGTGGCGTGCCTGCTTCACGTAAAACTTTAATTGCATTTTTTCTGAGTGAAGGCGATCCTATTGGTGCAAAACGAATTGAATTTGGTTTTGAAAAAATACCCGATGGTAAAAAAATACATGAATTTCAATATAAAGAATATGAACCACACATTAAAGCCCTTAAAAAACAAATTGAGTCAAAAATCCCTACCTTCAATTTAATACCATTGTTTGATGCTCTTATTAAAAGCACTCCTCTCGATATAACGGAAGCGCTTAAGAAAGAAACAGACCATAAAAGCGGCCTAAGTGAAGCGATGCAGGAATTTATAACTGCACTTAAATTAAAAAGAAATGCTGTTATGCATTATGAGCACTACACCACACTGATGCAGGCATTTGATTTACGGTTTAAAAGATGGGCAGAATTAAGTAACAACTATTCAAATTATGATAAATGCGACTTTCTCTGGGGACGAATCATTTGGCCTTTACAATATAACCTGCCAGCAATAGATCGATTTCCATTTGCGCGTGCATTTGATGACGAGGAGCGTACGGTGGATTTTAAATATGGGAATGGTGGTACATTTCCAGATGCGCAAGTTAATGCGGGGCCGGATTTTATTGAGGGGGATTTCGGATTTGCAATATATGGGCGGCCCGGGCGTGCGATTGCGGGGGGGGGTTGCCTCGGCCGGGCGGCGCCGCGCGGTTTGGAAAACACATGTCGAACAAAAGCTTCTCTCTTGGAGACCTTATGCAGCAACAACCAGCCCATCAATCAACCACGACCGACCGGTGTATAATGTTTTGAAGTAATGGATATTAGCAAGTCCTGCTGCGTAAGCGGCAACTTGCTCGTTCCAACAAACATCAATAAACAATTGCATTAGTTCTTGGTATTGCCAAGTAGTTGAAGTTATTGCCCACCACATAACTGAGCGTTCAGATAACATCTGATACGGCGAGGAGAGACCTCATCAATGACCATTTGTTTTACCTACGCATGTTTGTTAATTCTTATCCTAATAAAATAATTACTCTAATAAAAATTTACGTGCGTAAAACACAATGATTATGTATCTAAATTTTCTTCTGACAAACCCATCTAAGTAGCGCCTTGTCTCACATTAAAATTAATTATAGGATACTGAATCATTGCAAATCTAAGACATTAAACATAAACGAGGTATCAATCCTATGCTAAACCGTGAACAAAGTGTTGCTTTATTAATGGCATATAATCGTGTACGAGATATTGATCATCCATTAGGATCGCTGCCACGTGAAGTTGCTATGTATATCATGAATATCGCTTATAACCCAGATCCGGATAGTGGTATAGCAATAGCATTACGTCTTGCAGCAGATGGTCAGGAAAAAGCGATCGAAGCCCTTGAAAAAATGATAGAAGAAAACCCCAGTTTATTGCTGCAAGCTGGCGATGTGGTATCACGTGGTGGCGTGCCTGCTTCACGTAAAACTTTAATTGCATTTTTTCTGAGTGAAGGCGATCCTATTGGTGCAAAACGAATTGAATTTGGTTTTGAAAAAATACCCGATGGTAAAAAAATACATGAATTTCAATATAAAGAATATGAACCACACATTAAAGCCCTTAAAAAACAAATTGAGTCAAAAATCCCTACCTTCAATTTAATACCATTGTTTGATGCTCTTATTAAAAGCACTCCTCTCGATATAACGGAAGCGCTTAAGAAAGAAACAGACCATAAAAGCGGCCTAAGTGAAGCGATGCAGGAATTTATAACTGCACTTAAATTAAAAAGAAATGCTGTTATGCATTATGAGCACTACACCACACTGATGCAGGCATTTGATTTACGGTTTGAAAGATGGGCAGAATTAAGTAACAACTATTCAAATTATGACAAATGTTACTTTCTCTGGGGACAAGTCATTTGGCGTTTACAATATAACCTGCCAGCAGTAGATCGATTTGCATTTGCGCGTGCATTTGATGACGAGGAGCGTACGGTGGATTTTAAATATGGGAATGGTGGTACATTTCCAGATGCGCATGTTAACGCGGGGCCGGATTTTATTGAGGGGGATTTCGGTTTTGCAATATATGGGCTGATGGGCTGGGGCTGGGGTGGCGCGCCTCGTATGTCGATGCCGTGTGCTGGTCATTTATCTTTGGAAAACACATGTCGAACAAAAGCTTCTCTCTTGGAGACCTTATGCAGCAACAACCAGTCCATCAATCGACTGCGACCGACCGGTGTATAATGTTTTGAAGTAATGGATATTAGCAAGTCCTGCTGCATAAGCAGCGACTTGCTCGTTCCAACAAACATCAATAAACAATTGCATTAGTTCTTGGTATTGCCAAGTAGTTGAAGTTATTGCCCACCACATAACTGAGCGTTTAGATAACATCTGATACGGCGAGTCGAAAACCTTAGATTTTCCTTTGTGAGTTTTTCGTGATTTAAGTGTACCTTCCTATGCTTTATGGTGCTATTTGCAATGGCCGTCAAGTCATGTAATATTAAATAAATCAATAAGTTAATTTATAACCAAACAACTCTTAATCAGCGGGTCCACAGTTCGATCCTGTGGCGGCCCATTAAAAATCAACAAGTTACAAGCCTCTTTGAAAGTGACACAATATTGTTCGTGACTTTTTCGTGAATTAGCGTTTCCACTTTACATAACCGCAATATTTTGTTTGAATCCTTGATTCTAATTTTTTAACAAGCTAACAGAGTAAAAAATATGATTCGCAATCAATCAGACGTGGCGTGGAAAGAAATTTTAGGCGAGTATTTTAAAGACTTTGTCGAATATTGCTTGCCACAATTGTATGAATTAATTAATTGGAAAAAGCGCTGGAGTTCACTTGATAAGGAGTTGAATGCCATTACAAAGGGCGCAGATGCGGGAAATCGTTTAGTAGATAAATTATTTAAAGTTTATTTGAAAGATGGTCAAGAACAATGGGTTCTTTGCCATGTCGAAGTACAAGGAAAGCAAGATGATGATTTTCCTAAGCGTATGTTTACTTATGGGTATCGTATTTATGATAAATACCAAAAACCAGTCGTAAGCTGCGCTATACTGACAGATGAGGCAAAGAATTGGCGACCCTCATCGTTTCGTTTAGGATTGGCGGGGTCATATTTGAGTATTGAATACTTAGTTGTAAAATTGATTGATTATCGAGACAGAATAAAAGAACTAGAAGCATCTACCAATCCGTTCGGAAGTGTTGTTTTAACGCAATTAGCGGCATTAGAGGTTAAGCGTAAACCAGATGAAGAACGAAAACGGGTAAAATTTGCTCTCACTAGACGGTTGTATGATAAAGGATTTAAGAGGGCAGAAGTAGTAAATTTGTATAAATTTATAGACTGGCTTATTGGCTTATCTAAGCCGCATGAATTAGAATATATCCATGAAATTTATGAATTAGAGGAGGCAAAGCAAATGCCTTATATCAGTAATGCGGAAAAATTTGGGATGGAGAAGGGTATTGTACAAGGTAAGTTAGAAGTTGCTCGTCATATGCTGGAAGAGGGTATCAGGCCAGCTATAGTTGTTAAGACGACTGGGTTTTCTTCAGCAAAAATTAAAAAGTTACAAGCGGAAATAAAGAGAGCTGCGAATGATCATTAGATTTGAATTTTAGTATGACAAGATAAAAACTGGGCTTCATTATTTATAATATTGGTTTTGCATGCAAGATTTAGAAAATAAAACAATTACAGTTGAAATTAATAAAATGAAGGAAGCGGGCTTCGATCCTTGTAATTTTGAATCAAATGTTAAATTAATAAAACCATGGGTTTTAAAATTTCTGATTTGTAACTAATCTAATATCACATAGTCGTCACAATCACCGACCTTCCACTCGTAATCATTTTTGAAATATGACCTTCACCAATCAAATCAGTTGCAAATAATACATCACCAGGCTTGAATCGACGTGTTTCGCCACCACTTGCAGTGACTTCAACTTCGCCTTCTAAATAAATAATATATTGTGGTTGAGGTGCATTATGCATTTTATACAATAAACCTGCTTCAAAATCGCGAAACATAATTCCTGATGTTGGAAATTTTTTTGAATACCAACCTAATGGCTGAAATGTTTCATGTCCACAATCTTCATCAATGAAATAGGATTTATTATCCTCGCCAGTAAATAATTTTGTAATAATCATTATGTCGCCTCATTTTTTATCATAAACGTAATCATTGGAAGTTTTTGAAAATTTAATTTTTAATGGATTGTAATCGACGTTATAATCATACACATTCGTTCCCTTATTAATATATTAGGTAATCTTATTGCCTCAATGTAAAAATACTGGGAATACGTTGTCAAGTCTCGATAAAGGATATTAATATCTTTTGTCGAGGTTTGATCTTCTTGGTTTTTTATTACGTATTTATTACGTATTGACGCTTGATTATAAAAATAGTACTTTTTTTCATGTGAAAAACCATTGGTAGAATATTATATTTTATACATGACTATTTAACTTATGATTCATTAATATGCCAGCGAGTAATAGCATTAAACTAATTTATAAAAAAACGAGGTTCTTATGTTAAGAGCTAATGCGAACGAAGTGACACCTTTAGTAAAAGAAGAAAGTAATGGTGATGTTGCGATCAATTTTATTAATATAACGTATCTACCTGATGATGTATTTGGAAAAATTGCATCTTATCTTCTGTATGATCCTGATCTTGAAAATTTATCGCTCGTATCAGAAGCGATGCATCGAAAAGTTTTTAACACAGATAGTGGTAGGTTGTTTGGTGATGGTGGAATTTTTGGGGGTTATGGTGGCGTAATAGCCGCCGGTGTTGCGGGTGCGTTTACAGCTAGTGAGGGATATCATCGTTTCAGCATGTTTCATAAAGAACAGCTACAGAAAAGACAAATTGAAATTCGTGAACAATTAAACCATCCTTTCTCAAAAAACAGATATTAGCCATAAGCTTTAGTGTTTAATTAAAGGCTTTGGAGTTTCTTGATCTACCCCCGCTTCAATAGACACGTAAGTTTGATAAACTACGAGTCAACATATTAATAGGGGTAATTGAAAATGAGCTCTAAAAATTATAAAGACAGTGAAAATTATAAAAAAGGCCTTGAAGTTTATGCTAGCAAATACGAGCCGCAAAGATTAAAGCGATTAGATGCATTATATGAATTCTCTCCAGATCTTGCAGATGTTGTAATATCTCATGGACTTTGCGACATTTGGGTCAATAAGACCCCAAATTTGTCTACACAAGAAAAAGAAATTGCTGTTTTAGCATCATTAATCACCTCATGCACTGTTCATTCAGAAATTAAAGCTCATGCACAATGTTTACTAAATGTAGGTGTGACAAAAGATAAAATTAAGGATTTACTCATATTATTGACTTTATACATTGGCGTACCAAAGATCGTTGTTGCAAGACAATTGATTGAAGAAGCATTTAATGAATATGATTTAGCTCGTACTCCCGTAGTCGGTTCTAATAATTTATGAATATTAAAGATCTCGCATTATTTATACCTGAACGCCATGCCACAATAACAGAAGTAAAATGGTCAAAGGAAATTGTTAAAGATTATATTATTAATCTTATTTGTAAAACTGAAAATTTGTTTCGGTCAGAACAATTATGGCCTGTTCATCCTGATCTGCAAAAAAGTAACGGCATAAGCCAACCAATTACTGGTTTATGGTTTGGTGCGGCAGGAACATTATGGGCACTTAATCAATTAAAAAAATTTTATCCTGTCAATCTTCAACGTTACACGCCATATTTAGAACAATTAACTTTGTTACAACCCGCGTGGATTAAAGAAATGGCATCCGAATTTATACCCACAAATACCACCAGCTATTTATTGGGTTCTTTGGGTTGTAATTTAGTTAAATGGATTTATACAGGTGAACACTTAAAACAATTGCAACAAGATGCGATTGCTAATTTTAATCATCCCGCTAATGAATTGATGTGGGCGGCACCTGGTTCAATGATAGTGGCATTAGAAATGTTTAAACAAAACCATCAGCAAGAATGGCTGGATATTTATCAAATGGGCGCAGCGAATTTACTCTCGAATTATTATCAAGAGAGTACTAAGCAGTGTTATGTTTGGCAGCAAAATTTATATGGATCAAAAGCTATTTATCTTGGATTAATACATGGATTTGCAGGAAATGCTTATGCTTTACTCAAAGGACATCAATACTTTCCTTTAGACAAATCTGTCATTGAACATTTGAATACAGCGTTTATTAAAACTGCTATACAAACAACACACCATGCTAATTGGAATCCTTATTTGGAAAAACCCGCGACTGTCACTCTTGCAAGTTCGTTGTTGCATGTTTGCCATGGAGCGCCGGCTATGATTCTCGGGTTGACTGAATTATGGTATTTAGGCACAGATGAAACTCGAGATTTATTTATAAAAGCAGGCCAACTTATATGGGACGCTGGTCCATTGAAAAAACCATGGGGTCTTTGTCATGGTACCGCTGGAAATGGTTATGCGCTGCTTAAATTATTTTCGCTCACTCAAGATGAATTGTGGCTTGATAGAGCAAAAAAATTTGCGATGCATGCTATTATCCAATCGCAACAAGCAGAAGCAGAGTATAAACAAATTCGAACAGATGCTTGGTGTGGTGATATGGGGTTAGCGTTATTTTTAAATAGTTGCTTGCAGCTTGATGTTAATTTTCCAATGCTAGATTATTTATGAGCTTAAGAAACCAAAAATTCCTATTTCGGTCACCAATATAATTAGCATCCAATAAATTTAACTTTTGCATATTTATGCAACCTCATTATCATTTTCATATTCATTTTCTAGCAATTCTCGCTTTATTTCCTGTTCCAGTTTTTTCGGATCAGGCAGTTTATCAAACAATTCCTTAGGCAATGATTTCGATAAACGAAACTCTGCAACACCAACCGGATTGCGAGTCCCGCGTAATGCATATTCAACTTCAAAATGATCACGCTCGGAACAAAGTATAATTCCTATTGACGGATTTTCATGTGCTTCACGTACAAAATCATCCAGTAAATTTAGATAAAAATTCATTTTGCCAGCATATTCTGGTTCAAATCTTCCTTTTTTAATTTCAAACGCGACGAGATTTTGTAAACGACGGTTATAAAAGAGCAAATCAATAAAATATTCGCGACCGTTTGCGACGATTCGGTATTGATTGCCGATAAAAGAAAAGCCGTATCCTAATTCAAGCATGACAGTTTTAATTTTAGCGACCATGCGATTTTCGATTTCTGCTTCTTGCAGCGGTGGTGTTAATCCAAGTGTGTCTAGCATATAAATATCTTTCATTGAATTATTGGCTTGCAATGCTAGATGCTCAGGCATCGTTTCAGAAAAATTATTTTGTTTGCTTGATAAACAGTGTCTTTCATAGGCTTGAGAATTTATTTGCATTAAGAGAGTGCTACGGGTCCAACCTTGTTGTTTGGTCATTTCAATATAATATTGCTTAGACGCAATATCTTTGACTTTGTCTAGGATGACTACGTTTTGCCCCCAAGGAATTTCTGCAACAACCTGTTGCAGAATTGGTAACTCTTTGTATTCAATATACATATTTCTCATATACCAAAGATTTCGGGAGGAGAAGCCTTGTGTTGTTTCTGGAAAGGCTCTTCGTAAATCACCAGCTAATTGTTCAACAATAGACTTGCCCCAGCCATATTTAGTTTGTGCTGCTACAATTTGCTCGCCCAACCACCAATAAAGCTCAAATTGACTTCTGGTGGCAGCCTTAGCAATCCGAATTCTGGTAGAGTTTATTTTTTGCTTAGCATCATTTAATAGCTGTATATAGCGTGCATCTGTTGTACTGATTAGATTTTCCTTATGTGTTTTTATCATGAATATTTCCTTCATTTTGCTAACAAAATCATTATGAATATAATACAATAAAAAGGCAAAAAACAAATCAACAATAAGTCATTAAGTAAAAACTCAAGGAGACAAGAAAGTGTTAAAAAAAATTATTATGTCATTTGTAATGATATCTTCAATTTATTTAGTTACTGCTCAAGCAAAAGTAGTCGAATTAAATAATTTTAACGCCGATATCTGTAGACAAACAATTTTAAAAGCTGGCGATACACGGCCTATTGTTTTTATGTATATGCATGATTGTCCGTGGGCAAAAAAATTAAGACCTATCTATGAACAAGTTTCAAATGACTTTCCTAACAGAGCTTTTTTTGCATTTGAATTTACTGATGGTTCAGATGGAAATGATTATGAGCGAGCTAAGACAGCTCAAGAATGCTTTGCTAGCATACCAAGTCGTTCTCCATCGATATACGTTTATAATGTAATAACTTCTCTTTCTGATAAGTTTCCTGGCTACTTTATAGGAGAAGATAGAATGGGTTTAGATGGTGGCTCTACAAGAGAAGATTTGATTAAATTTCTTGATTTGCAAAATCCTAATCAAACATATAGCTACACACTTGCGCACATTAATGGAAGGTAATAATACATGATTGAAGATGAAATTATTGCACAAGTCACTACGAGGTTGAAGAATTTATTATTTGATCAATCTATTTCTAGTTATCGAAATCATGAATTTTTTTATTCAGAGGCTGATCGCGGTTATCAATTTCTTATTTGGAAATTACAACCGGTAAATTTGGAAAATTTTAGCAAGGAAATAGAGCAATTAGTAAATAAAAATGGGTATGAATTGATACCAGGTGCATGTGATGTTTCAACCTATAATCCAGATAATGGCACTGGTTATAAAGTTGTAGCTCTTTATAAACCTTAAGATAGCATGCAATTTTAATGACTAAATCTGTGACATAATATTGTTCGTGACTTTTTCTAAACTAGCGTTTTGGATCGACGTAATTCGGTCTTTTTAACTTGTTGAAAAACTTTTATTTCTAATAATCCAGCGTCCATTAATTTTTAAAAGAATAATATAATCTATAAAAATGTATGGACCAACTACAACGCGTGCTTTTACTAAGGCAGCATTTTTTGTTTTATCGATAAAAATGATTTCTTTATCATATTTTTCAGCTTGCATGTTTGGCGCAGGTATTATTGTCACTCTTGTTATAAAATCTGAAAGTGTCCAATCAAAATATTCTCCATTTAAAATACCAGTGATATGTGCATCAGCATGGAAGGCGCGCTTTAATTGTTCCGCATCGCCTTGATAAGTGCCATTAAAATATAGTTTAACTATTTCAGTTATAACATTTGTGTCGTTATCATTGTTGGAGTTCATTTTTATTTTTCCTGTTGTAGTTTTTGGAACAAATACCTCGTCTGTTAATTAATTAAAAATATTTTGTGTTTTATTTATGCTAATCTACCCTTAAAAATTAAAAAACCGTAAAAAATACGGGTATTTTTGAAGAGTAATCGGGTACTGAAAAGGGAGGGCACTTGTAATATAGTCTTTGAAATCAATTAGTTAGTATATGAAAAATAAAATAGTATACATATTAGATCATATATTGTACAATTAGTAATTCTATGAATAATATATGGCATATTCTTTAATAATTGAGAAATAAATCCATGCGCTTAAATCAATTTTTAGATACGAGTAATGAATTACTTATTTTTAAAAACCGACATGGTTTTAAATTAGTAAATTCAGAAAAAAAACATTTAAAACTCGATTCTTTTTATGATACCGGGTTTACCGTCGCTGATATTCTGCAACTTCCTTTTAACGCATCATTCTCTACGCCTGAAGTTGTTATCCAACGTATCAATATGCAGGCTGCTGCCACGCTTGATTTCATTTCAACTGAAGATGCCATTGGTAGAAATATTTCTCATGTTGTACAACCTAAAAGTGCTGAATTAATTATTCAGCATAACCAATCAGCTTTAGAAAGAAATCAAATTCAAATGTTTGAGGAAGATATTTTTCGCAAAGATAATTTATCTTTGCATCGTCTTTCATTTTATTCGCCCTTATATGGAAATGATGAAAAAATAATTGGGTTATTTGGATGCACTATCGTTATAGGACATCAACCTATAGATATTTCATTAGCCAAACTTGCTAGTTTAGGGTTTTCAGATTCTTTTAAAAGATTAAATAATCATTTATTACCAGGCTCTTATCTTTGCGGCGTTTATTTTACAAAACGTGAAAAACAAATACTTCATTATCTTGTCAGAGGTTTTACGGCAAAAAATATTGCTCGAACAATTAATTTGTCAGTCAGAACAATAGAAGATTACTTGGGTAATATGAAAAATAAGTTAAACGTTTCTACTAAGGGAGAATTAATCTCTAAAGTAATGGATACTTTGTTACCTAATAATTTAAATAATTAGGACTAAGATTTACTCACTTATTCTTTATTGAAGCAAACATATTTATTCCTTGTAGTTATATCAGTATAATAATTCAATTTAAAAAAATGGTGCATGATTAGAATAACTGGGTAAAGTTCGAGTTTGCTTAATTATTATCAATGCCGCAAACATTAAATATAATAGGATAGAGTGGTATGTTCGACCATCGTAATGAATCTTTATTCCGCACTGTTCATCAATTGAAACCTGACGATCCAAATGCTGTTGTATTCAGCCATGCAGCGCGTGGAGAAATAAATCAAGTAAATAAATTGTTAGCAGAAAGCGAAACGACATCGATAAGTCTTTATTGGGCTATACAAGGTTATGCACTTGGCGGACACGTGGATGAAGTGGATAAGCTGCTTGAGCAAGAAAAAAATCAATATTGGCGTTACTGGAATGCAGCGCTCTGGGGTTACGCGTGTGGCGGCCATGAAACGGAAGTGAATAAGCTGATTGCGAAAGATGCAAGTCATAATCTAGCTGTACGGGGATACCTGCTTGGTGGACATCTGACACAAGAAAATATTTTGCGATTAATGTCATTCACTGATGATAAAGAATTAAGACGATTACTAGCAGAGGAATTACGTAAAACAAATCGTTCACTAGATATTAATGAGCTGATGAAAAAATCAAAAAAAATAAATATTCTCATGCGTCAATATCATCTTGATTATGATAAAGCAAGTCGCGAAACGCGTAAAACAGTTGATAAATTCTTAAAAATTTATCAGTTGGTAAAAGAAAAAAATGAACCAAAATTAAATGAGATGGTGAAGCAAGGTATTTGTATTGGACGTTACTACAATGAACATAACGTCATTAGTTTGTTAGCTAAAGAAGGTGATATCGATTCCGTTAATTTTTTACTTAATAAATTTAAAGCTAATCTTAATGACGCTGTTTTTGGTTATGCTTGCGGCGGACACGTCGATGCAGTGAATAAATTGCTTGCAGAAGGTGCAAGTATTGATTATGCCATACGGGGTTATGCTTATGCTGGGCAAGTAGATATGGTGAATAAATTGCTTGCACAGGGAACGCGCGTTTGCGTTGCTATTGCTATACAAGGTTATGCACTTGGTGGACACGTGGATGAGATAAATAAATTAATCGAAGTACCGTGCCCGGATTTTTATCGTGAAGAAGCGATTTGCAGTTATGCTTTTCGTGGACAAGTAGATGAGGTAAATAAGTTATTACTTAAACAAGGAGGGAGTTATGACTATTGTATGGCTATAGAAGGTTATGCTTATGGTGGTCATATTGATGAAGTAAACAAGCTGATTAATGATCCAAGCTTATCGAAACTGGAGAAGAAAACTTACCGCCTTTCCGCTATTCGGGGTTATGCATTGGGTGGATATGTGGATGAAGTAAATACCTTGATTTTGCAACATGAATTTCATAAGGAAGCTCTAGATGCGGCAGTGTATGCATATGCGCGTGGCGGACATTTGGATCTGACGGATAATCCAACTGATCAAAATGCAGATCCGAAAATACTCATGGGAGGTTTTGCACGCAGTTGGCATATAGCTGAGGTGAATGGGTTGATTGCAATGGGGATAAGTTATTCTTCTGCCGTGAGTGGTTACTTGCTTGATAGACAACCGGGAAAAGAAAACTTATTGCGATTAATGTCATTCACAGATGATAAAAAATTAAGGCAATTATTAGCAGAAGAAGCACACAAAAAAAATAATTTGCTGGATATTAATGACTTGATAAGCAAATCAGAAATGATTAGGGAAATGTCGCTTTATTACGGGCTAGATTATAACGAAGCAATTCATATTATACGCCAATACAAAGAAACAGCTTATGATGAAGCGATCAAAAAAACGAGATGTCAGAAAATTTATCGATTGGCAAAAGAAAAAAATCGAAAAGCATTAGTTGAAATCGTGGGGCACGGTAAAGCTTGGACTCTCGATTTTGCGCCAACAGATCATCGTCATTGTCCTGTTCGATTACTGGCGATGGAAGGAGATACCGATTCAGTTGAGCTTCTTAATTATATTAGCTTTTGTCGTAGTGATGCCATATTTGGTTTTGCTTGTGGTGGTCATGTTGATGAGGTGAATAAGTTACTTGCACAAGATGAGAGTCTTTATGATAACGCGATAATAGGTTATGCCTATGGTGGTCATGTTGATGAAGTAAATAAGATACTGGCAAAGTGGGAAATTGCAGCGCCGTATAAGGCAAGGACTTTTCGTAGTGCGGCTATTTCTGGCTATGCGCTTGCCGGTCATGAAGAAGAAGTGAATAAACTTTTTGTCTACGAAGAAAATCGTGTGCATGCTTTAATGGGCTATGATTTTGGTGGGCATATAACACAAGAAAATATTTTGCGATTAATGTCGCTGACCGATGATAGTCGATTAAGACAAGATTTGGCTACGGCAGCAAAAGGAAAAAATCTTAAAATAAACATTCAAGACTTGATGGAAAAATCAGGAGAAATAAATAGAATAATGCGAGAACATCATTTGTATTATGATCACGCGCGATCATTTTGTATGCGAAAAGGTTTTGGATCCTCTCATTGCGGTTTCATGACTCCGCAGGTTTTAATAATAGGTGGGCAGACAGTAAATACTGTTAGTAGAGCGGAGAGTTGTGCTGACACGCCGCGAATACCAAATTTATCCTCCGTGACTTTTTAGTAG
This sequence comes from Gammaproteobacteria bacterium, assembly GCA_013288125.1. GTDB lineage: Bacteria > Pseudomonadota > Gammaproteobacteria > DSM-16500 > DSM-16500 > Aquicella. Next base: position 42,293 of record JABDCN010000006.1, on the reverse strand, counting down.
TTATTTCTGCAGCATTTCAACTGTCAATGTTCCATGACGCAAACATAGTCATTGCTTTTTTATAATCAAGATCATAATCATTGACTGGTGCACGATAAGCAAACGCCTGAAATAAACGACCATCCTGATTAATCAACATAACTTGCCATTGCTTGAATGACACATCATTCTCGAAAAAAGTGAGTATGATGGATTCACCAATTAGTTTTGTTCCATTGGATAAAGTCAAGACGATTGGTTTGCGATCAGTAAATTTAGCATGTTGAGTATGCTTGGGAACTTGCGATACAAAATCATCCATTAAGGCCTTAACATTTTCATAATGACCTTTTGCTTTTTTAGTAAAAATAGTTTGTATATTGACGGTGGTTTGTGCGTGCGGGCTATTAAATACCACTACACCGTCACCATGATCATGTGCCTGCCATTTATCAGGCACTTGAATTGAATACTTGTAGTTTTGATTTTCATAGAGATAAGTCGATGGATGTTGCATGGCGTGCGCCATGGAGATCGTTATTAACGACAAATAAACCACATATTTGATTAATTTCATTAACTCTCCTTTCTTTCATAAGACATAAATTTTTTGCCAGTTTTTTGAAACTAAATTTATCAATTTCATTAATAAGTCCATGCAGGAATATTCATTTTAAAATTATGTAATTCACGTTTATTTGTTTTCCAAGTAGAATCAAAAGAAGCTAATAATTTCCAAAATTCATTTGAATGATTAAAGTGCACGGTATGACATAATTCATGCAGTAATACATGCGTGACTAAATGCGGCGGCAGGAATAATAATCTATCATTGAGATGAATTACTTTATTACTTGAACAACTTCCCCAACGACTGCGCTGGCTGCGAATATTGACTTCTTGATAGGTTAATTGTGTTTGCTCACTTAATTGCTGCAACCATGGAATTAAATATTGCTTTGCTTGTATTCTAATCCATTGTAACAATAATTTTTTACATAATATTTTATTATTCATTTGACCAAATAAAACGATTTCATTTTGCGGACGCTTGATGATTTTTATTCGTTCATTTTGTATTTGCCTATAATGAATTGTGTATTGCTGTGAAATGGCAGGTAAAAATATTTCTGTGGGCAGCATAGCAGCTTGCGTTATCATGTGTTGATAATTTAGCAGCTTTTTTTCAATCCATGTTTTATGCGTTTCTAATAAAGCAGATAGTTGCTTTAAACTAAATCGCACAGGAACAATGACTTCTAATCCTTTGTGCGGTGAAACTCTTAATTTTGGATGGCGCACGCGTGTATGTTTTTTGATTGTGTATGTTGGCGGCCATGGTGCAGACTGTTCTATATTTTTATCTTCACTCATTCTTGCTTCCTGTTTTTTCTTGTTAATTCAAATTTAGTAGTGGTCCTTTGCAGAAAAAACAGGAATTTCACGCATAAGAAATTCTTCAAATAGTGGTACTGTAAATGCAATATCTCCATGCGCAGGACTGTAAATCATTCCTTTACTGATTAATTGAGCGCGTAATGGAGCCACTTGTTCTACTGCTTTGCCGAGTTTGTTAGCGATATCACCAGATCGTTGTGGTTTTCTGCCTAACTCTGCTAATGCACGCACATATTTTTTTTCACTCGGGGTAAGACGATCAAAACGAACTCTAAAAAAATTCTTATCAAGATTGGCAATAGAAAGGTTGCTTGCATTTTTTGCGTCATCAACAGTGATAATATTGGAATTATTTGTTGCTATATTCCATGCATGGTATCCCCACTCCTGTAAAAAATAGGGATAGCCTTTGGTAATTTTATAAATTTCATCTAATGCTTCGGAAGAAAAACTAGCGCCAAGTTCTTTAACAGGCGCTTGAAGTGCGATCTTGGCGTCTTCTTTTGTAAGAGCATCAACTTCAGGGTAAGAAAACAATCGTTCTGCATAAGATTTAGAATTTCCGGCTTTTCCTACCAATTGTGGCAAACCTGCGCCAATTAATATTAATGGCAGCGATTTTTGGGATACTCGGTGTATTGCCATAATCATGGCGCTTAATTCTTTTTCATCTACATATTGAAGCTCATCGATAATAATAGCAACGGCGGTTTTTCTATCTTTTGCAGCCTCTCCGATTGCGACAAATAAAGCTGCAAGATCCACTTCCAGATCACCGCTATCAGCTTCTCCAGTTTCTGCATCCATATCAATAGAAAATTCTAAGTCACTTGTTTTTATTTTTAAGGCGCTGATGAAGCTTTTGAATATACGTAGGGCTTTCCTGGCTTTTTCGCTTACCATTTCGCCACGATTGAGATCGAAAAGAATTCGTCGTAAATGCGGGATTAACAATGCAGGTAATGATTTTTTCTGTCTACTTTCATGTGCCTCAATAAACGTTACCTTGTATTGCCGTGCTTCTGCTAATGTCTGAATTTCCCCAAGCAATACGGTTTTTCCAACTCCTCTTAAGCCCACTAATATCATGCTTTTTTCTGCGCGGCCATTTTTGACACGCTCTAATGCAACCATTGCATTTTCTAAGATAGCTGATCTACCAGCAAGTTCGGGTGGCGGGCTGCCAGCGCCGGGCGAGAAGGGATTTTTAGCTCTGTCCATTTATATAAACCTTATTATAACTTAGTGTATTTTTGCATAAGTTTAGATAAGATTATTATACTTTTCAAGTTTATTTTTGGCAAGATCAAATAGCCATGGATTTGAGTTGTATGCTAATTTAAAAACTCAAGACTTCAGGCTTAATGCCTGTTTTTCTCTTAAGGAGAGTTTTATGAAAGAGGTTACACCGAAGGACAAGCTAATAATGGCCGAGTGGAAAAAACGTCAGAGACAGTATGAGCAAGCGCAACAAGTATTGAAGGATGTGTTAGGTAAATATGGAATGGCTTCACGTGAATTTAATGCTGCTAGAGTGGAATTTGAGATGCTTAAAGAAGAATTTGATAATTTTGAGAAAGAAAATCATGTTAGCAATCTATCAAACAATTAGCGCTTTATTTATCCTTCTTATTTTAGCCAGTTGTGCTGCTTATTTCCTTGGCTCTAAAGAAACACTCCGAGATCTCAAGTCACGCATTTTATCCTGGTGGATTATTTTACCTGTGTTTTCATTATCACTCATCATCAATGGCGCTTTATTTTTTATTCTGCTTTGCTTCATTAGTTTTATGGGCTTTAAAGAATTTATTTCAGCTATTCCCACACGACAAGGTGATCGGACACTTATTTTTATTTTATATCTTATGATCCCTGTTCAATTTTATTTTGCTTGGCGTCATCAAGCTGAATTTGCCCATTTTATTTTTCTTTTTTTGTTTTTATTTATTGCTCTTACGGTCATTCTTTTTGGCGAAACAAAAGGAATGCTTGTCTCCGTTGCTGTTTTATTTTGGGGCTTTGTTTTGACCATTTATTGCTTTAGTTTTATTGCTTATTTGAATACCGTTTCGCCATCAAGCTTGTCTCCGATCGGCGGCGCAGCGTTGGTGCTTTATTTAGTCGTATTAACTGAGCTTAATGATGTTTCTCAATATTGTTGGGGAAAATTATTGAGAGGTAAAAAAATTATTCCGCACGTTAGTCCAAGTAAAACGATTTCTGGATTTTTGGGCGGCGTCGTTACAACCATGTTGCTCTCATTTTTATTAGGAAATTTTTTGGTATCACTCACATTGATACAAGCTTTGATGGCCGGGATTTTAATTGCAGTTGGCGGCTTTTTGGGTGATATTTTAGTATCTGGTGTGAAACGAGATTTAGGCATAAAAGATTTTAGCGGACTAATTCCAGCACACGGTGGTATGTTAGATCGCATTGATAGTTTGATTTTATCTGCGCCTTTATTTTTTTATTTTCTTAAGGTGTATCATCTTGGCGGACAGTAATGAGAAATATTTTACGCAATTTAATTTTCATTTTGTTCTTTCGTCCTTTGATATGGATTTTGGGTTTAGATGTAAAATATCGTGATCGACTTCCTTTAAAAGGGCCGGCTATTTTGGTGGCTAATCACAATAGCCATATGGATACGATTGTATTAATGAGCTTTTATCCGTTGCGCTATCTTCATCAAGTTCGTCCGGTTGCTTCAGCAGAATATTTTTTGAGTAATCGTTATTTTGAGTGGTTTTGTAGGCACATTTTACAAATTATTCCCATTCAGCATATCAGCCTAAAAATAAAATATAAAAATCCTTTAGAGAAGGTTGAAGAAGCACTGAATGAAGGATCAATACTGGTTTATTACCCAGAAGGAACGCGCGGTGAACCCGAACAAATGGGAAAATTTAAAAAAGGAATTGCTCGCTTAGCAGAACAATATCCCGACGTACCTATTATTCCGATTTATCTTCAGGGTTTAGGAAAGGTTTTACCAAAAGGCCGAAGGCTTTTGGTACCTTTTAATATGAAAGTTGTTATTGGAGAAGCGATTTCAAGAGAAGCAGATAAACGAGATTTTATTGTTTATTTGCGTGATAAAATTGTGTCTTTAGCAAAGGAACTTTAATGTGTCTAAAATGTTAATGTCTAATCAAATGGTCCCTATTATTCTTTATTTATTTGCCGCTGTTGCTGGCGCTTTCGGGCAGTATTTTTATAAGCTGGGCGGCATTCAAATGGATGTGGTTCCTCTATATCGAAATTTTTATTTATTTTTAGGCATTATTCTTTTTTGTTTAGTGATGGTGCTTTTTGTCGCGGCTTTTAGATTGGGTGGACGAATGTCAGTTGTTTATCCTGTTTATGCGACTACGTTTATTTGGGGAATGTTAATTGCTGTTATGATTGGAAAAGAGCCTTGGTCTCTGTTGCAGCTTTGTGGTGTTGGAACGATTGTTGCTGGCGTCATTCTCATTGCAATAGGAGCGGCAGAGTGAAAAAACAATTTCAAGGAGAGCGTCGCCCCATTCATTCTCGCAATACAGATTTTGCGATGCGAATTTCAAAGTGGTTAACTGCCAAAGGTGTTAGGCCGAATCAAGTTTCATTATTGAGTATGGTGTTTTCCTTATTGGCGGCGCTGTGCATGGTATATAGCTCTTATGTTGAAGGGTTATCGCATTTCGTTTTATTAATGGTTGCGGCAATTTTCATTTTACTGCGATTATTATGCAATCTTTTTGATGGGATGATAGCCATTGAGGGAGGACAAGCGGGAAAGTCAGGTGAAATTTACAATGATCTTCCTGATCGTCCGTCTGATGTCATGATTTTACTTGGTGCGGGATATGCAGCTTCTGTTATTTCCTGCGCTATTACTTTGGGATGGTTAGCTGCAATACTCGCTGTGATGACGGCTTATGTTCGTTTGCTGGGAAGTGTAGCAGGAACCAAACAATATTATACTGGCCCTATGGCTAAGCAGCACAGAATGACCGTCATGATCGTAGCTTGTCTTCTTAGCGCGATATTAGGTCGTCCTTATTATACGGCTTGGATTTTTGTTGTTGCCCTTGGTCTTATTACTTTAGGTTCATTGGTAACTATTTTTTTGCGATTAAAATATATTTTAACTGATTTAGTTGGAATTGATTGATGGGATGAATCGATGAATTTGTCCCAATAAATAAAATGGCAAAGAAAGTAATTGGTATTTTACTGCTAAACCAAGCGTATTTTTGAGATCGACATTGATACTGCTGGGATAGTCTGAATTGATGCGGACAGCAAAATGGAATTTTTTCTGTCCCATAAAATAATGTAGAGATTTGAGAGAACCTGTTGTACCTGATTTGATTTCAACTGGTATGACTATATTCTGATGCTGTAATACATAATCTATTTCTGCTGAACTACCTGGTATTGTACGCATCCAGCAAAATAATGAAGGATCGATATAATATGGAAAGACAGTTCTTAGTATTTGTCCTGCTGATTGCTCAGCAATGCCGCCTTTGTTAATCATGTTAATTTCACTGATTGATTGAACTTCATTTAATGTTATCCCTAATTGCGCGCAACATAACCCTACATCAATAAATATTTCTTTAAAATACTTGTCATTTGTTTCAGCTGCTAGTGGAACACCATTTGCATGGCTGCTAATAACCGGATGACAAATACGTGCTTTATTTAGCAAATTCAATGCATGTTTAAGCTGTGTAGAATGAACATTTGCATTTGCTTGTTGATAAGTGAATTTCTGGGCCAACTGTTTTGGAATGGATATCATTATTTCTTCTAATCTTTCTATCGCCAGACGTCCACGATATTTTCCAAAATCATCGCGATAATTCGTAATAAGATCATGATGGATTTTACTAACGTCAGATAGTGATTGTGTCTTAATCCAGCTTGCTACTGCAGCAGGTAATCCGCCAATAATTAAATATTCCTTGAATAAGGTCATCAATTGTTTATGAATTGTTTCAGGCACCGTTTCAGAGGTGATTTGATATTTTTGAATATATTCAAGCAATCCATGGTTCTTTTTTGCGAGTAGAAATTCTTCAAAGGAGAGCGGTTCTAGATAGAGATAACTAATGCGTCCTACGGGCATACTGAATGAATGTGTATCTAATGAAAAATCCAGTAATGAACCTGTTGCAATGACGGCTAATTCTGGCATCTTTTCTGCAAACCATCGCAGCTTTTCCAAAAGTTCAGGTGCGGATTGGATTTCGTCCAAAAATAATAAGCTGTTTGCTGGATAAATGGTGATGTTGCGCGATGCGCCAATTTCTTGCAAAGTAACCTGAGGATCATTCGTTCTAAATAAGCTGGCGTCTTGCTTTTTATCTTCAAAATTGAATTCTATTAATTCAAGCTCTGCCCAATGTGCTAATTGACGTACTAACCATGTTTTGCCAACCTGGCGTGCTCCTCTAATTACCAAAGGCTTGCGGTCGGGCGACTTTAACCAGTTTTTTAAATCTTGAAGTCGGGCTCGTTCCATTGATTTGCACCTTGTATTAAACCAATGATATCAACAAAACAACCCCTTGAAAAGGAATATGTCATACAAAACAACCCCTTGATAATGTAAATTTTATTTAAAACAAACACTTAGGGTAAAAAAAATTGATTTTTTTATTTATCTTTCAGCTATTCGAGATCAATATATTTTAAACACTGACGTAATATTTAAAAAAATAAAATCATGATGTTTTATTTTTTTGAAAAATATTGATTTAAACCGTAGACTAAACTAGCAAATGGCATATCAAGACCACCATAAACTTCCATAGCAAGCGGGCTCGCATTATCTCTTAACATTTCAACAATGACATTAGAATAACCAACCGTTTTGACACCTGCTTGTATCATCCGTGCTGTGCCGAGTTCACCTTGTTTGGTGGTGAATGCACCGGATGCATCAATCACATTATGTTTTAATTCATCAATAGGAATATCTCTCACACCTGTATATAAACCTATTTGATGATCAACTAATACAAGCGCTGCGTTTTCTGGAGTAATTGTTTCGTAGTATTCCTTTTTGGTCATGATGATTTTCCTTTTTCACGGTTTTACATTCCATTGGAGACAATCCCATTCTTCTGATGAAGTATTTTTTTCAAATATACATAATGCGCCCGTCGAAATTTTAATACCATGTTGTTTGGTAAAAGACGCAAAATCACCGGTTAAATACGGTGAAAATCGAGCAATACCATTGCTTGTGACAACGAGAATGGTTTTTCCTGCGAAGTCTTGTATTAGACGCCCAGAAAAATCCTGCCAATTTTTGATAATCTCTGTTGGATCAACTTTCCAACCATTTGGTACTTTAGCGTTGGTTTCCCAGGCTTTTAATGCTTCTGCTCCCACACGAGCAATAACGTTTTCTTCAGGCTGGTTCTCATCTGGGCCATAATCAATCTCATTGAAAATAGACAGTGATTCAATGGGTAAATGCGTTTGCATCGCATTTTGTGCTTGTTCTGCTGTTTGTATTGCGCGTTTTAGCTTTGAGGTAAAGATAATATTGGGAATGAGATTATTTTGTTTAAGATAAGCGCCTAATCTATGTCCCTGCAGAAGGCCGCTATCAACCAATGATAAATCAGTGGTACCGACTCGTTTTACAACGTCGCCTGGTCCAAACGTATTGCCATGGCGAGCTATCAATAATCGGGTAGTCATATTCATTTAAGCACATCCTATTTAATTTGGTTCATAATAATTCGCCATGTTTGGCGATTAATTTTTCAGCACGGGCAATGTCTTCTGGACTATCTACGCCCGACATATTAGCACGATTTTTGAAATCAACAGGCACACAGCGAATAGTGTAACCGTTTTCTAATAAACGTAATGGTTCTAATCCTTCTAGTTTTTCGAATTTACTCTCGGGTAAATTAACATATTTTTCTAGCATATCGAGTGAATAACCATATAAACCAATATGTCTAAAAACCGGACTTATCTCACTTTTATTCCGTAAATCTTTTTCTTTACAGATAGCTGGGATGATATTTTTACTGAACCAAAAAGCATTACCCGTTTTTTCATCGAAAGTAACAGTTGTACCGCTGAAAGGCGTTGTTAATTTGTTTTGGCGGAGCTTATCTAGTTGCTCCCATGTTAATTGCGTAACAGCCGTAATCGCATCGCAAGGTGAGGCAGTAAAAGCTTCAATCATTGTTCGCAAAAAATCAGGCGGCGTTAATGGTGCATCTCCTTGCATATTTAGAATGAAATCTGGTTTATCTTTCATTTGACGCACTGCGCTAGCTACTCGATCCGTACCAGTAGGGCAGTCAAGTGGTGTCATCAATACAGCAACATCGATTTCTTTGCAATGCTGAGTGATTCGATCATCATCAGTCGCTACGACGACTGACACATTTTTTAACCCATTGGCAGCGGCCTGAGATAAGCGCACCACACGCTCTAACAAAGTTTGTCCACTGATCTTTGCTAATGGTTTTCCTGGTAACCTTGTAGAAGCATAACGAGCGGGAATAACAATAACAGTTTTCATAATAAAATTTTCCAATAGCAAGGAACATCAGTGTATAACATAAAATTGAATTAAATATTACCTTATTTATTTATCATTAAATAAATCATGTTTTATAAAATATGATGCGATAACTTCTGTTGCAGCTTCAAAATGCTTATGAAGTAATTTTGCTGCAAGTGGTGCATCTCGATTTAAAGCGGCATCCATGATTTTTTTTTGCTCTTTGGCATAAAGTAGTCCGCTGTTTTTTTTGATACCCGCAATTAACCATTGTCTTCTATAACGTTCAGTAAGATTATAAAGTCGATCTTGGATGTGTAATAAATGTGTTAAACCGCAAGCATTAATTAAGGCTAAGTTAAAAGCACGATGACGAATTTCCCACTCTTTGTAATCCTCTATTTTTTTAATCGTATGTTCGGACTCAAATTTGGCGAGACGGTGATAGGTAGCAACAATGTCTGCTTCCCATTGATCATTGCCTTGTTCAATTGAAAGACGCAGTGCTAATGCTTCGATATGTGCGCGCGTTTTATAAATATCATTTAGATCAGCAAGTGAGACCGTGGCAACGCGAAACCCTTTTTGGCTTATCGTTGTGACAAGCTCAGTAGCGAGTAATCTGGAAAGTGCTTCTCTTATGGGGCTTAATCCAACCTGATAGTGGGCGGCAAGTTGAGCAATATGTAATCTTTGCCCGGGACGAAGATTGCCAGCCACTATTTCTTCATAGATTTTTTCATAAATAGAATCAATTAAAGTTGTCATTATTGCACCACAAAATCAATAAATAGGATCTAACGCTACTAATAGTGTAACATAAAGAATTGATATAATACATAATAATAAATTTAAACTAATAAAATCGATTTTCTATTGACTAATCGATTATTTTGAGATATTCTCCTTCTATCATTATTAAACATACAAAACGAGGAGAATATTATGACTATGCAAAATCGACAATTAGGCAGCGGATTTGGCGTTGGAAATGAATTTTTACTTTTTAAAGATGAAAAATATCAAGGCTTGATTAATCATTTTCCTAAAGAAAAAATGCAGCTTGTGCATGAATGGATAAATAGCGAACAGGAAAATAAACAAGATATCACATCAATTCTTGATGAGCATACATTAGCGCTTATTATTCCAGACATTTTGGTTGATCTTAATATTACTCGTTTGATAAAAATTTTGCCAAACATCATTGCCAATTTGTCAGATGAAATAAAAGAATTATTTTCGAATGAAGCAATATTAAAAAAATTAAATAAACGATTTATTAATTCAATAAAGAAATCAATGCCAAATGATATGCCAAATTTATTGGATGAGAAATCGATGTCACTTTTTCTATCAAAAGAGAATCTTGCAAAGATTCATCCTGAAATTATGGCTTATTTAATTCCAGCTATTTTGGATTTAATGGATGATGAAGCATTAAAGAAAGCATCTTTTGCAATTGCAAAACAGCTTGCTCCAAAAAACTTTCGTGCTGTTGCTGATGAAGAATATTTTAAACTCAATATTAAAATGTTTGATGATCAGATTACATTAAAAAATAATCAAAGAACAATATCATTTTTTGCAAATAACTCAGAAAGTAATGCTGAATTTAGAAATAAGAAATGGCAGCTTGATCATACGCATATACACTTTGAAGGTAATGGCGAAGAGCGAGAATATAAAATTTATGATTCACGTAAACAATTAGAAAATGTCGAACAAGGACGAGAGAGAGATCCGAATCTTGATGTGGTAGGAGAAATTCATACTGTTTATAAACGCACTAGTAAACATGGCAATGTAAAATATATTGCAGTCGGATTTCTTTTAAAAATAGGAGATGAAAATTCCAATTTTGAAAAAATATTAAATCAAGTGGAAAATTTGGACAAGTTAACAGAAGATAAGAAATTAGATATTTTCATGAATTATCAGCAACTATTTATGCCAACTTTTGAAGAAGCACAACAGATTAACTCTATTTTCTTGCATAGTTGGGCAAGTTTAAAATCACAAACGCCTGGGTTTAGATCGGGCTTACGATTTAATGTTGTTCCTAAAACAATAGAAATTTCACAAAAACAATATGATCGGTTTAAACAATTATTTGGTGACATGGCTGAATTGACGGAAGAAAAAGTGCTAGAGCCAATCGATAGAAAAGCTGATCACAGGCAGCCTCGGATTTAATTTTATGTTGTCGCATAAATCAAGTTCGTTGTTGTAAGGAGCATAGAAAGCGAAAGCTTGTCATGCCAGCGAAAGCTGGCATCTAGTTTTATGCTGATAGGCAGATCAACTGGATGCCAGCTTTCGCTGGCATGACAAAACGCCATTCTCTTGTCATGTTAATGCTTCGATATTCTTGTCAGTGCTTTTCCCTCTTTAAGCGTTAAATAATGGCTAACACCAAGAGCTGGATCTTTCATCAAGTTTAGTTTAACAAAAAATCCTTGTACTGCACCTAATGTATATAGTTTTGATAAATTCACATCAGAAAAAATGATATTATTTCTTACTTTATAAGCTGTTTTATCAAAATTTTTGGGCACAAAGTGTGAAAACACATTATTTAAATGCTGTTGTAATTTATTTATAAAACTTTGTTTTAATGATGAAGGTATATTTTTAATATCAATTTCTTTAATTAATATCGCATCTTCTAATTGCTTATTATCTGTGTTTGAGTTGATTTCCTCGCATGTATAATTAAATATCTGCCATGTTTCTCCATACTCACTTGCCATTTCACTAGTACTTACAATTATTTTAATTTTCACTGAGTAACACTCCTCGAAAAATAAGTTTATATTTTATTTATGGTGTTGTTTCTAGCACTTTTTTTAATGTTGTTAGTTTGACATCAATTTCATTTATTATTCCATTAATAGCAAAAAAAATAAAGGGTCACCGATTGATTGAATAGTAGGGCTGACCCCTAGCTTAGTTAGTTTGATAATGCTCTTTTGTCAATAGACCCTTGTGCTTTTCCTTTTACAATGGATGAAAATATGGGCATATTCTCTGAATCTACAATCATATATCGTGGCTGAGCGGTGGGGCGGTAAATTCGAGAAGCATGTCGATAATCAATCGTAAAAGCCATGGCATAGCCCGCTTTAGCAGCTTGTTGTTCTAAGTAATTATCATAAATACCAAAAGGCCACGCAATAAAATCAACCTTTATTCCTAGCTTGTCTTCCAATATTTTTTTCGAAGCGAATAATTCTCTATGAACAAATTTTTCATAAGCCTCTTGTGACATGTGTTTTTTTGCTTGCTTAAAGTTAGGGTGAGTAAAAGTATGATCTTGAACGTCAAACAAACCAGTTTGCATTAATTCTTTTAATTGGTCCCAGGTTAAGGCATTTTTGCCTTGCGAAATGGTTCCTGGATAAATGAATAAGGTAATCGGAATATGATATTTTTGTGCGATAGGATACATATATGTGTAATCAGATTTCCAGCCATCATCTGCTGTGATGACAATAGGTTTTGGTGGAAGGGAAGTATTTTTCCCTTGTAAATAACTGACTAATTGTTTGAGAGGGATCACCGTATAACCATTATCTTTTAGCCACTTTACTTGTGATTCAAAACGCTCTGGCGTGATAGTCATGCTGCTCGGAATGGTAGGATTTAATACGTGATAAACTAAGATAGGAACAGAAATGGAGTTGTCAGCCATAGCGACGCTGCTATTCGTAATGAAAAGCAAAACAAATAGTTTTAAAAAAAGATTGATTAAGTTGCGCATTTTAAAAATCCTCCATGATTTACTTATTCTATCGCTTAATATTTTTATAAACCAACTAATCTTTGAAGTCGTTGTAAGATGAGCTTGAGTTCGGCAGAAGTGAGTTGCGCTAATCTAGGATAGGTGATTCTTCGTATGGCGATCGATCTGCAATGTTCTACTAAGGCATAACTGATGGATTTTAAGTTATCTCGAGCAGCTAACTTGACATGAAGAGAATTAAATGCGGGTTGCGATTTGCTGCTCAGAGGACAAATAAAAACAACAGGGGGAATAACATCTAAAATGGCTTGTGAATTCAGTATGACAACCGGACGTGTTTTTCCGACTTCTGCTGCTTTTGATGGATTAAGCTTGGCTAAGTAAATGCCTCCTTGCGTTAAAATTATTTCTTGCTCCACCATTCCTCCTCATCATCTGGTAAATCTGAAATGAATTCATCGTTAATTTTTTCTGCTTCATTGAGATATTTTTTGCTGCTTTTCATTGCGTTGAAGCTTTGTACTATCGCTTTTTGTTCAAGTTGAATTTGATAATTCTTTATTTCATGAATGATAGCTTGCCAAATAAATTGAGTTCGTGATATCCCCAATTTTCCGGCGGTTTCTTGGCTGGCTTTTGCTAGGTTGTCAGATAAAATAATGGATAAGGTGGCCATAGCGAAATCTCATATTAAATTATATATCAATTATAATACTAATTTTCGCTACAAGCAATATTGGATAAATTGTGTTCTTTCCATTTTTATTTCATGAAAAAATTGGTATCTAATACCTTGTTTTTATGGATCTTACTTAAAAAAAGCAATTTATTTTTCCATGAAAATCTGGCATTAGGTGCCGGATTTTCATGAGACTTTATTCAGGTATTTTACCCTAAACAACTTTTTTTATAAAAAGGTTGATGTATTATAGATATAATTTTTAAAGACATGATGAAACGGATGCATATGTTGAAATCATCAAGGAAGAAAATTGATAGCCTTATTTTAATATGTGCCGGTTTATTGTTTTGTGTTAATAGCAAAGCAGCGCAGGTTATCAAAAATCAATCAACAGTCATATTGGATCAATCACAAGAAATTTTCTTTGAACAATTCTTACCAAGTACTTTCACGCTTCAATTATTGCAAGTAAAAAATAAATTCAATCGTCATGCACTGGTGCTCGGTGGCGTGGGTGAAGTCGATTTGCAATATTGGCATGGAGATGAAATTCCTAGTACGCCAATCCTTAATTATCAGACAGGAAATGGTCTGTATTTATCGCAAGTAACAATTGATTTCATGGGAACGCCTACCAACTGGGGTATGGCGTTTCTCTCATTATCTGATTCACAGGTAGGGCAGGGCAACGGAACGAATGGTAATTATTATTATATAAAGCATGCTTTCATTCTGTTGGGTAATCTTGATGTATTTCCACTTTATGCGGCGATAGGTATCAATACAATTCCTTTTGGTATTTTCACAGGAAGCGGCGTTTGGGATGTGCCTTTGACTTATGTTTATTTCAATCCACAACAGGCCCCGCAAATTGCACTTTCTTATTTTAAAAATAATTTAAATTTAAATGTGGTTTATTATAGAGATGAAGTAAATTATGAACGCCATTTTAATGCTTCATTTTATTATAATAATACGCTTGGAAATTTTAAATATACTGCAGGGGCAGGTTTCATTAGCAATTTAAAGACAAATAGTACGGGTAGTAACAGTACGCCCAATGTGAGGAAGAAAATTATTTTACCTGATGAAATGGGCGATGTTTGGGATTTCAATGCAAGTGTAAATTATAAATTACTGGCGTTGGCGGGAGAATATTTATTTGCAGCAAATAAGGTAAGTAATAATAATAACAAACCACAGACTTATAGCCTCGGATTATCATTTACGCCGACTATTTATGATGAGGTGACTACTTTTGGGATCTGTAAAAGTGTTTCACTTCATTTTAGAAATGTTTCCGCCATGCTTTCTGGACAAGATGCTACTCAATTGTCTTCAGGAGGATTAAAAGATAAATGGGCGGCTAGTATTTCACGGCCATTGTATTTAAATAATTTTGTGCTTGGTATTGATATTGAAAGAGCGGTGACTTATCAAAGTCAGCATACAATGACATATACGCTTGACATGACTGCGTACTTATAACGAAGGGAGAAAGGATGATGAAATTGTTTACGTTATTATTTTTGCTGCTAGTGACACTTGGATTAATGTTTACTTCTCTCTATCTCACGAAACAGATTAATGCTGGCAATACTAAAATTGCTGTTGGAGAAAAACAATTGGCAGAAGGCGAGGAAATGCTTGTAAAAGGAAAGGCCAAGTTGTCGAGTGGCAAACAACAATTATCACAAGCCGAGAGTGGATATAATACAGCTAAAAAATCTTCGTATTTGTTAACAGCCATCGTCCCAGTAGCGGGTGTGTTTGCAGTTGCTAGTGATAAAATAGTGAAAAATAAAATTTCACAGGGAAAGCAGTTGGTGGCTGAAGGTGATCGCAAAGTGAAACATGGAGAAGAGCAACTTGAGGCAGGTAAGCGGCAACTCCATCATGGACAGGAAAGACTAAAACTAGCTAAGCAAATCCGGTTGGCTTGTGTGATTGGGACGGCTATTTTTGCTTTTTTATTCATTTTATTTTTTTTGTGGGGATATAGTGGGAAATTTCTCGGATAAATAAGATTCAACAGGTGCTTTGGGTTCTGACGAAAGTTTATTCGATAGAGGAGGAAATCCTTCTGTTTCGCAAGATTCAAGAAAAGCTTTTGTTTTTGAAGAGAGCTCTTCTTTCTTAGATTGTTTGAGATAGGAGAGGCTGCTTTGTTTTTTAACTATTACTGAGATAACTTCTTGAATGTCTTGATCTGTTAGATCTCGTTCAGTGTAAATGTTGTCCTTGGGTTGAGGAGGTGGTTTAGGATCGGGAAGGTTGTTATTGGGTTGAGAGGGGGAAGAGGTTAAGTCATCATTTGTGGTGTAGAGGCTATTCCTTGCAATAAGAGTATAATCATCATTTAATTTTTTTTTCGATTTTTTGAAAAAATTTCGCCTAAAAAACCCAAAAAGTTGTCGTGGGCTGCACATGCACTACCTCACAGTATCATATTCGAATTTGATCTTCAGTATATGTCGTTAAGATTAAGTGAAGCTTAAGGCCATATATTTTATATGGAAAAAATAATAGATCAAATATTTCCCATAGCAATTATTTGAAATTACGTTAAAATCCTCCTCGGATTTATTATTAAATTAAGGAGATACACATGAAGTGTTCAAAATACCTTGCTATTATACCTTTAGCATTTTCTTTGATAGGTATAGCGCAAGCAAAAGGAGATATTTTTTATAAAGTACCTTTTAACAATGTTGAAATTTCTGCCGCAAGTAAAATTTATGTGAATTATGATTTCAATTCAAATAAACAAACCCTTGTTTGCGAAGAAAATACAAAAACTTCGATGATTACATCTGCTGAATGGTCGTACAAAGATGCCACGCGAAAAATTGCCCTGCCAATTACCTTGAAGGATAATTCACGTTTTTCTAAGGGTCATTTTGCTGATCCTGAAGGAAACTTGGTTATCACGAATGAATTTGGTCCTGACAGCGTATTTGTTAATTGCTACTATCGCAAGATGGCTTAGTTTCTAAGTGTTGGGTGTTATTCAATATTGCTGTTAAATATAATAACACCCATAATTAGCACGTTTGCATTTGGAAACAACATCTTTAGCGTAATTTTTTAGGGATTGAAATCTTTTTTCTTGGTATCAGATTGTTGTGTGGATCGTCCTGAGTTTTGTGGCGAGTAAAATAGTGTTGATGACGTGTTGGGTACACTCGATGACAAACCATTGTTAGGTGCTTTATTATCACCGTCATTTGATTGGACAGAGATAGGATTCCATTGATACCATCCTGATGCATCATTATCAATTTCGGAAAATGGTTCCTGTGGCAAGCAATAATCAGGTTCTTTCGTTAATCCATTGCATTCTGCTTCTTCTATGAATTCATATTCTGGCCACTCGAATGTTTGTTCATATTCCTTTGTTGGATTATTTTTCTGCCGTTTCGGTTTCGGAGTTTGTTCTACATTTTCCTCTGCATTGTTCGTATCTGTTTTTCTCATCTCTTCTTGACTCCGCTTATTTTGATATGTTGAATTGGAATTTTGCGAAGTTTGTTGAGTTGGGTTCGTGGGTGGTTGGAGTGCAAATTTCTGTTGTTGATATTGAATTTGGGGTTGAAATGGAAGGAGTGTTGGTTGATTTGGTTGTTGATATAACAATCTTGGTTGTAACGACCGCTGTTGTATTTGTTGCCTAATCAGTGAGTCGATCTTTTGTTGTTGAATTAATCGATCTTGTTGTAATGTCTGGGGTGTTGGCTGCCGCTGTTGTTGTAACTGATGTAACTGCTGTTGTAGCTGCAATTGTTGATGTTGTAACTGATGTAGCGGTTTCTGAGGTTGGGGTTGCTGTTGTAGTTGTTGCGGCGTCTGTTGTTGTTCAAGTTGCTTTTGTTGCTTTCCTAATGGATTTTTTTTCTGTTTTAACTTCTTATACTGCTCTATTTGAGACTCAGTAGCTTTCAAGTACTTTGTGCTTTCACAATATTCCTTCCATGACGCCACAGGTAGCTTTATTTTTTCCTTGTCATAGGCACACCAAAGGGCATGCCATGTTTTTAATTTAATCAGACCTGTATAGTCGCTTTCAGCTAACGTATTTGATGTCTTGCCTGTATCTTTGACTATAACAAATCTTTCCTTTCTTTTTTCATTGCTAGAAGATTTTGGTAATTGTTGTTGCTGTCGTAACTGTTTAAGTTGCTGTATCTGAGATTCGGTAGCATGCATGTAGTCTTTATTGTCGCGATATTCATTCCATGTTATAGGTGCCTTCAGTTTATTTTTGTTAAAATATATCCAATAAGTGTGCCAAAACACGCATGTAGTGTCGTCTGTAAAGTTGCTTTTGGCTAACTTGTAAATACCTTCTTCCTCATAAGGTTTTTTTTCAATTACAGCAACTTGATTTTCTTTAAGAGCCATTTTAACCTCTTGACTGTGTGTTATGTTCTTAGGTTTTTTAGCCTATTTTATATATTTGTATTATACAAAAAAAATGTCTTAAAATATTAAGAAAATATTAAAATAATTCATAAATAAGTCCATTAAATATAATAACACTCAGCTAAAATGTAATTTTTTAGAAGGTTGGGCCTTCTTCTTTTTTCTCGTTACTAGATTGTTGTGTGGATTGTGGCGAGTTTTGTGGCGAGTAAAATAGTGTTGATGATGTGTTATATGTACCCGATGAATTGTTGGTTGCTGTTTCATGATCATTGCCATTTGATTGGACAGGGAAAAGATTTAATTCAAACAATTCTGACGCATCGTCAATCTCGGAAAATAATTCTTTCGGCAAATAATAACCAGGTTCTTCTACGAATTCATATTCTTCTGTTAAATTATCAGCTTGTTGTTGCTCTACTTGCGGCAGCATGGCATTTTGATTGGTTGTTGGAGCATATCTCCTGCGTTTCGGAGTTCCTTCTTTTATACTACCCATATTTTTTTCACCTTCGTCTGGTTTCCGTTTGTTTTGATTGTTTGGATTGAAATTTTGCGAAGTTTGTTGACTAATCAGTAAATCGAATTGTTGTTGTAGAATTAATTTTTCTTGTTGTAATGGTTGTGGTATTGGCAGCTGCTGTTGTTGTAATTGATCTAATTGTTGCTGTAGCTGCAATTGCTGATGTTGTAACTGATCTAATGAATTTTGAGGCTGCTGCTGTAATTGAGGCTGCTGCTGTAATTGAGGCTGCTGCTGTAATTGAGGTTGCTGCTGTAATTGTGGCTGCATTTTTTTTGATTGACACTTCTTTTGTTGTTTTGGTAATTGATCTTTTTTCTGTTTCAATTCTTTATATTCCTGTATTTGAGATTCAGTAGGATGCATGTAGTTTGTGTTTTTACAATACTTCTTCCATGTTGCTACGGGCGGCTCCTTTTTTGCCTTAGTATAGACCTCCAAAAAAGCACGCCATGTTTTTAATTTAATCTCTCCTGTATCTGTATAACCAATTTCAGCTAACGTGTTTGATTGGCGGCCATTATCATTTTTGACTACAACAAATTTTTCTAGTCGTTTTAGATTTTGTTTTTTTGAATTTGCAGCTGCTTTATCTGATTGTTGCTGTGTCTGTTTTATTTGAGTCTGTTGAAGTGTCTGTGAAGTCGGGGCTAGTTCAGTTTGTTGAGTTGACTGTTGTTGTCGCTTAATTAGTAAGTCGTCGATTTTTTGCTTATATTGCTTTATTTGAGATTCAGTTGGTTTCAAATATTTTGTGCTTTTGCAGTATTCACGCCATGACTTCACGGGTGGTTTTGTTCCTTGACTGTAAAAGACTTTCGTATAGTCATGCCATTTTTTTTAATCCAGTTGGTCCTGGATGGTCACTTTCAGCTAACGTGTTTGATAACCGGTCATTGCCTTTGAGATCTTTGACTGCTTTAACTACAACTAACTGTTCTTTTCTTGCTTGATTTCGATTCAAATTTTTTTGTGATTGTTTTTTAATTTCACCAGACTTGTTTTTTCGGCTCTTCATTTTAACCTCATGATTGTATGTTATGTTTTTAATCTTTTAGCTTATTTTTATCTATTGTACAAAAAAAATCTTCAAAAATATTAAGGAAATATTAAAATAATAATTGACGCATTTCCATTAAATATAATAACACTCAGCTAAAATGTAATTTTTTAGGGTTTTATAATTTCTGTCTGGGTACTAGATTGTTCCGTGGATTGTTCTGATTTTTGTGGTGAGTAAAATAATGTTTGTGATGTGTTGATGTTGCGCGCACTTGATGACAAAATAGGGTTAGTCATTTCATTATCATCGTCATTTGATTGGTCAGAGACAGGCTCCCATTGATACAATCCCGAAGGATCATCATCAATCCCAGAAAATAAGTTTTGCTGCAAACAATAATCGGGTCCTTCTGTCAATTCATATTCTGGCCATTCGAATGTTTTTTCATATTCTTCTGTTAGAGTTCTAACTTGCTGTTGTTCTGCTCGTGGTTGCATTATTTGATGTTCGGTTGTTGGATTATCATATCTGCTGCGTTTCGGAGTTCCTTCTTCTACATGCTGCTCTACACTGTCCTCATCTGTTTTTTCTACTTGGTCTAGCTTCCGTTTCTTTTGATTATTTGGATCGGAAGTTTGTTGAGTTTGTTGCCTAATCAGTGAGTCGATTGTTTGTTGTTGAATTAATCGATCTTGTTGTAATGTTTGGGGTATTGGCTGCTGTTGTTGTTGTAACTGATGTAATTGTTGTTGTAGCTCCAATTGTTGATGTTGTAACTGATGCAGCGGTTTCTGAGGCTGAGGTTGCTGTTGCAATTGTTGCATCGTCTGTTGTTGTTGAGATTGTTTTTGTTGCTCTCGTAATTGATTTTCTTTTTGTTTTGATTCCTTATATTGCTGTATTTGAGACTCAGTAGCCTTTAAGTATTTTGTGCTTATGCAATAATCCTTCCATGACGCCACAGGTTGCTCTATTCCTGCCCTGTTAAAGACAGTCCAATAAGCATGCCATGTTTTTAATTTATACGGGCCTGTATAGTCGCTTTCAGCTAACGTATTTGATTTACTGCCTATATCTTTGACTACAACAAACTGTTCTTTTCTTCTTACATTTCGTTTTTCAGATATTGGAGATATTGCAGATTTTGCTAATTGTCGCGGTTGTTGATTTCGTTTTTTTACAGTCGAAGTTTTTGGTAATTTTTTTTGTCCCTGCTCTTGTAACTGTTTTTGAATTTGGAGCTGCTGTTGCTGTTTTGATTCTTTATATTGCTGTATCTGAGATTCAGTAGCCTTTAAGTATTTTGTGCTTTCGCAATATTCTTTCCATGATGCCACAGGTGGTTTCGTTTCTGCGTTGTGATAGAGTTGTCGATAGCTGTTCCATATTTTTAATTTAGTCGGGCCTGTATAGCCGTTTTCAGCTAACGTGTTTGATCTATCGCCTTCATCTTTGATTACAACAAGCTGTTCTTCTCTTTTTTCACTCCGTGTTTTTGGAAGTCGAGATCTTTGTTGCTGTAGTGACTGTTTAAGTTGCTGCATCTGAGATTCGGTAGCATGCATGTAGTCTTTATTGTCGCAGTAGACATCCCATGATATAGGTGTCTGTTGTTTATTTTTGTTAAAATATCGCCAATAAGTGTACCAAAACACGCATGTCGTGTCGTCTGTAAAGTTGCTTTTGGCTAACTTGTAAATACCTTCTTCGTCATAAGGTTTTTTTTCAATTACAGCAATTTGATTTTCATTAATAGTCATTTTAATCTCTTGATTTTATGTTATGTTATGGTTCTTTTGGCTTATTTTTTATATATTATACAAAAGAAGGCTTCAAAAATATTAAGGAAATATTAAAATAATTCATAATAAATAAGGTAATATATAAAGAGGACATTTGGAAATAACTACCCATGGACGCTTTCACCACCTATCTTGTCTTGTTTTCTGTGATTGTGATAGTAGGGCAATTGTTTCAGCGCTCTAATATCCCTATTGGTTTGATACTCGTTATTGTTGGTATGTTATTGAGCTACGCTCCTTTCTTTTCTGCCATTCATTTAGAATCCAAATTAGTGCTTAATATTTTCTTGCCTTTGCTGATTTATGAAATCAGTGCGTTTAGTTCATGGCATGATATGAAAAAAAATCTTCGTCCTATTGCACTATTATCAATTGGTCATGTTGTTTTTATTACTTTGTTAGTAGCATATTTTGTTCATCTGCTGATTCCACAAATGGGATGGCCGATCGCTTTTTTATTAGGTGCTATTATTTCTCCACCCGATGATGTTGCGATTGTTTCTATCGCAGAAAAAATTCGCATACCCAAAAGAATATTCATTATTCTGGAAGGTGAAGGAATGTTTAATGATGCAGCAGCACTCACGATATTTAAACTAGCTTTAGCGGCAGTGATTACGCATCAATTTTATTTTTCATTTGCCTTGTTTCATTTCGTGATCATTATGGTTGGGGAAGTCATTTATGGATTATTACTGGGCCACGTGCTCGGGTTTTTGAGAATACGAATCACTAACACAACGCTGCATCAAATTGTATCTTTCATGACTCCATTTTTGGCTTATATTCCCATTGCAGCATTAGGTGGAACAGGTGTTATTTCAACGGCGATCGTGGGATTTTTAATGGGTAACAAGTATACATTGCATTTCACGTCTGCTTATCGATTGTCTTCTTTTTCGATTTGGCCATCACTCGCGTTTACGATTCAAAGCCTTCTCTTTTTATTGGTCGGATTAAATATGCAGTCAACAATAAATCGTATTTCTTCCATTCCATTTTCTACTTTACTTTTATACGCGCTTACACTCACTGCTGTTGTTATTATCGGTCGATTCATTTGGGTTTATGGCGCAGTTTCAATTCTTCCTCGATTATTATTTCCTTCTCTTCGAAAAAAAGATCCCTATCCACCTTGGCAATATCCTTTTATTATTTCATGGGCAGGGACTCGTGGCGCGATTTCCTTAGCAGCAGCGCTCGCTGTACCTGCTTTATTTAAAATTGATGGCGTAGATGCGCGTGATTTAATTATTTTCTTTGTGTTTTTTATTATTGTTGTGACATTGGTCGTGCAAGGATTATCTTTGCCTTATGTATTAAAAAAAATGGGAATTGATAAAGTGAGTCAATCTGAAAGACATAGAGAACATATCACAGAATTACAAGCTCGTTTACGGATGGTAAAAGTCGCATTGAATTGGCTGCAAGCATTAGAAAAAAAATCAGCAAATAAAAAAATATATAATGAAGTAATACGATATGTTGGAGAATATAGTAGATTAAAAAATGAATTTGAATTAAGAATACAAGATCATCATGAGAGTGTTCCGCATGATGAAGCTTCTGAACTTTATCAAAAAACAAAACTTATATCAGAATTAAGTGAGATAGAAAAATTAGAAATATCAAAATTATGGCGTGAAGGAAAAATCAGTATTAAAACACGTAATAAATTATTAGGCGTTTTAGATCATCGATTAGAGCGTCATTTGATTTAACTTATCAATATGAAGGGACGGGATTTACACATGAGACCTATTGCTCATCTTGAAGAAAAGATTATTTCATATCCTTTTTATCATCATTTAGCTGTTCCAGTCTTAACAATCGTTATTCCTACTTATAATGAAAGTGATAATGTCGAGCTATTGATTGGTCAGTTACGCGAAGTATTGTCTCATATCCAATGGGAAGTCATCTTTGTTGATGATAATTCATCTGATGGAACGGCCAATAAAGTACGTGAAATAGGTAAGCAAGATGCACGTGTACGTTGTATTAAACGTTATGGAAGAAGAGGGTTATCTGGTGCATGTCTTGAAGGCATGTTAGCCAGTCAAGCAGAATGGATAGCCGTGATGGACGGTGATTTACAGCATGATGAATCTTTGCTTGTTCACATGTTGTCGTATATGCAAAATAATCAGACGGATTTGATGATTGCTTCGCGATATCTCAAAGGGGGTTCTTCTGGTTCATTTTCTTTTATTCGTAAATGTATTAGTAAATTTTGCAATGCACTTGCAAATTATTGTATGGGTGCATCACTCTCAGATCCTATGAGTGGTTTTTTTATGATAAGACGAGAATGCATAGACAAACTCGCTCCGCAATTACAAACAGAAGGATTCAAAATTTTATTTGATATTTTAGTGGCAGCAAATAATAAATTATCTCTTGCTGAATTACCTTATTCCTTTAGAAAAAGAAACAAAGGCCAAAGTAAATTAAATTCAAAAGTTGCATTTGATTTTGTGTCACTGATACTTGAAAAATTAACCGGAAAAATTGTTTCAGGTAAACGATTACTTTTTGCTTTATTTAATGTGCCGATTTTAATATTACATCTTTTTATATTAAATAAACTTCTTAGTTTTAAATGGTATTTTCCATGGGCACAATCGATTACTGTTTTGATCATGACGGTCCCTGCTTTTTATTTAAATCATCTATTGATGTATCGTGATGAGCGCAATTACTATCGGAATTATTTAAAAAATTTGTTTCAATTTAATTTCGTGAGGTCTGTAAGAATAATCTCTAACATTTGTATCGCGAGTTGTATTTATTTTTTAACGGGCAATTGGTGGTTGGCAGGGATGAGTGGTTCGATTGTTGGATGGTAACGACAACCGCTCAGGATGATAAATAGATAGAAATTGTACAAATTAAATTGACATGATCAAATTAAAAACGTTATAATAAACGTTACATCCAAAACGAGTGTGTCTTATCATGTCAAATTCAAGAGCACCAAGGAATCGAATTTTACCAAAAAATATTAAGCTTAAAATATATAGTTGTTTTACAGATGATAAATTTCTTGAAGAAATGATATATATCATCAGATACTTTTGTCGAAAAACAGTCTATATGGAAAAGCATCTCGATCAATTACAACAAAAAATATTGATTAAATTAATGATACACAGCATACGGAAAAAATTACGTCTGGAAGGGATAGCGTTACAATTATCTGAGAGCGATCTTTCTGATTTTATCAGGAAAAATTTTGCTAAATTTTTTAATCCCCTGTTTATTAATCAATTGTATGAAAAAATCACCAGAAACTGGTGGAAACATATGCAAAATAGGCAATACATAAACAAGGAAGTGGAATTTAAAGCTTATTTGATGAGTATAGCAAGAGATAGCGCGATAGCGCTTTATTTGATTTCCCCAGCATTGAATGAAGCTGATATAGATAACTCTCTTCAATCAATTTATCTGAAAAAATTAGCTTATTTTAATTCAATAAGCAACAATCTGTGTAACAGTGAATTAGATAAGAGATTCTTTTTATACTCTATTAAACATAAGAGTCCGTTTGGTAAAACGATCCTTTTAATGATGCTTATTTCAATTGTTATCGGATTGATTACTACTGGATTGGGTTATTCATTCACAACTGCTTTATTAACCGGTTTAAGTTTTTTTATGACTTTTTCTTATTTCATGGGGTTGCGTCGCGATGTTACGCCTGATCCAATTAAAGAAGTAGATGCACTTAATGAAATTCATTTAGAGGAACATGCTGAATTAACTCGTCATATTATTCAAAATAAACTTTTGCAATCCGTAAAGGAAAGTCTCGAAAATGAAATGAAGGATGAGGTATTAGTAAAAACTCAATCTGTCAAAAGAAATAATATAAGCAAAGAAAATAATATTTCAGGTAACCATGCTTCAGAAAATTGTGATGAGAAGGAATCTTTTTCAGAAATATCAACTCAGGTAGAAAAACGATTGAGAAATAATCAGTTGGAATATGAAATGAAAAAGGAAATGAAAAATGAATCAAATGATGACAATGAAACTGAAGCTGATAGTGAATTTGATAATCAGGGCAATAATACTGTATCAGTAATAAATGGTGCTCAAGGCAAAATAATTAAACCCAGAAAGCGCTGGAGAGAGCAAGAGGCGTTGATTACCCCCACCGAACTAGCTATCCCCACTCATTATGTAAACACCACAAACCAGGTAGATAATCTGCAATACGATATACTCAAGCATATCGTCAAGATTGGTAAAATCAGCATTAATCCTGATTTGCTTACAAGACTGGATAAGGACCAAACCACTACCCTGATAAACCTTTGCATATCAGGTAAGGTCATAGAAGGAGATACCAAAGGTCAATCTGGACTTATTTTTTTAGGTAAGAAAAGTAAGAAAAGTGAGTATCCTGATGGCGTCAAAATAAAATTGAAAAACTGCAGCGAAAATATCAGATTTTTTGCTGTCCACGATCCAAATTCAGAGGCGCGAAATGAGTTTGTTGCGACAGGCTTTCGTCTTAAACATAAAAAGCATCAGCCAATAACGATGGTTCCTATCAAATTACGTGGCCCTTAGTAAGTGTTCAGGCTTTGTTGTCCCGCGGCTTGTTATTCCCTCGGTCCTGTCGTCCCGCGGCTTGTCATCCCCTCAGTCCTGTCGTCCCGCGGCTTGTCATCCCCTCAGTCCTGTCGTCCCGCGGCTTGTCCGCGGGATCCAGAAAATAACAATTTAAATTTTCAGATTTTCTCTGGATCCCGCGGACAAGCCGCGGGACGACAGGACTGAGGGGATGACAAGCTTTGCTTAGGATGACAATCGCATAAATGTTTATAATGGACGTTGGATTAATAAAAGACCCGCATGAATAAGAATTTCCGGATACATCAGCGATCTGATATTAATGATTTTTTCATTTAAGAGAGAACCGCTATCAGGTAATTGATTCAAATATGCGATTTGAAAATATTTCTTATCGGCAAGAGAAGTTAAGCTCGTATCTTCAGGATAACTCAGTAATAAAGGAAATAAAACGGATTGACCGATCACGGCGCGTCTAACACGCGGATTTGGGCTCAATCCCCACATATTTTGATAAGTCATTGCCATTAATGTATTTGGCTCTTTGGGATTAAAATCATTTCCAATATAAAGGAACACATGACCGCCAATATAAATAATAGTTAAAAAAGGTTGCCCATTATTCATTAAATAAGAAAGTCTTTTCTTTGCTGGTGAAGAAGAGAGATCAACCATTTTACCAGCGGTGACTTGATTAGAGGAATGACGCGGTAACCATATACCAAAAGGCGTAAACAAACTTTTTAATTCTGCTGAGCAATCATTATAAAAATAAATGCCGCCCCAACCATAAGGCCGGTTAATCATCGTACTCATGATCGTGGCAAAATGGTGCGGCGTGGCAGAGAGCGGCATAACAGCCGCATTTTCATTTGAAACAATTCCATATTCAATGACAGCATGATGTGTCGTATCAGCGATAGGCACCATGATTTTGATGCTATTAGCATCTGTTATCCCTGGAAATACAGCACCAACATAAGCTGAAAATAAAAATTTATTTTTATCGTCTACAATACTAGTTTTTGTCTGCGTAATAGCGACTAATTTATGTTTTGCTGCACTTGACCAGGAATCAACGAAATAATTATCAGTACGTGCAATCCCGCGACTTTTTACCCAGCCAATATAATCTGGTGTGATGACAAGCAGCCAAGCGTGATCACGTGTTTCACCAACAATATAAACAGGGGTACCTGCCCATAAGGCAGATATTTGCAAGATATCAAACGGGTAACCTTCTCCTGCTATTTTGTGATTATAAAAATAGACATCATCAGTAGGTAATGCTCGAGCAGATAAATTTTCGATGGCAATGCCGCGTTGATCGGCATGATAGGTTAAATCGTTAAATTGAGAAATATTGACATTCGTTTCAATTTTTTTTATCCAATTAATATCGTGAGGTCTAAAATTTTCTCCGTAACCAATTTCATCGTGAGATTTACCTGTATTGTTAAAATAGTCGAGTAAATTGATTTCGATGGATTTCAAATCATTGGGAGAAGATTGTTTTAAAACAGTGGTCACATACTCTGCATTCCAAGGAGACAATGAACCAAAATAATGATCATAAAAAATATCTAAACGTTTTTGCTGCATTTCTTGAGTTAATAAAGATTTATCATAATGGGGATCATTCGGTTTGATCCAAGTTGAAATAGTTTGATCGTAGTTTTCGATAGGAAATAAGCTAATCACATCTTGATCAGCATAAGCGCATTCAGTATAAGCGCATAAGGTAATGAACATGAATGTAATGCTGATGAATATCGATTTGACTAACTTTTTAATGTGATGCATTTTAATCTGGCCTCGTTAAGTGCTTATTTAAAATGAAGATGAAGTATATCATTTCCGAATGTAAACTTTCAACCGACAAAGTGGTGGTAAATCAATTAATTGGCTAAATTGATAATTTTTCCATATGTCAGAAAATGCTAAATTTTGATTAAATAAAGCTAAATAATCTGGTGAAATGGATCCGTAATATTTTTTATTACTATGAACACTATCATCAACAAAAACAATATCGGGTTTATTTTTTTTAAAATCAGTAATGATAGTTGAAATATAAAATTCAAATGCTTTTTGATGATGTTGATAAAATTGCGAGTATAAGTCAAATTTTTTGGGTTGAGGCATAATGGGCAACCAAACAAATGACCAAAATCGAGAAACATAATGTTGATGAGTATAATCAATTAAAGGAAAGGGAATTTCTGATGTATTGGTAAAATAATAGGAAGATTGATGTTGGTAAATTTGTGTGGCAGCGATTAATTGTTGATAGAGTGAAAAATAATAATTTGAATACACAGTGACGAAAGCTGCACGATAAAAGGGATAAATATAAATTGTGATACCTAATAGAGAAAGAAGCAGCCATTTACCGATGATGTTTAAACGTTCGTGAGGAATAGCATAAGAAAATAATAAATAAATAATAATCGTCGTTAAAATGAATGTCTCATGAAGCCAAATGGTAAAAAGAAGATAATGATATAACAATATGCCAGAACCGATAATAATTGTTGTATAGAGTAATGCTTTGAGGTAACGAAAAGGATAAGCATTAAATAAAACCAAACAAAAAACAAAAGCAAATAAACAAAAATAAGCTGTTAAATAAAATGGAAAGGGAAGATTAACAAAAATATAAGACTCGTCATAATATAAATACGATCCGATCATGGTACTGAGTAAAATAATTTTTATGTAATCGTTTTTGACCAAAGATATTTTTGATAAAAAACTGTTAAATAATAAGGTTACTAATAAAATACTCAAACCGAGAGAGGGTAATTCATGATAAAACCAATTGGTTCGTTGAATAAGAAAAGCTAACCAAAAACCTAAAGAAGATAAGAATAAAATATTTTCTAGCGTATTTTGTTCTTGATGAGAACACCTTATCAAGAATAATAATATCGTCGTATAAAAAAATAATGAAAAAGGCAAATGGAGTAATATGCTTATTTTAACGGTATAAATTGAATAATAAAATGGTGAAATGAGTGGTAGAATGATATGTAAATAATCTTGATGAAATACAAATATAATACCAAGATATAATAAAGCCGTTGTCCATAGCGCTATATTTTCTTGATTAAATAAAGCAGGAATATTTTTTTTCTTTACATAAAAATAAATGATAATTAGACCATAACTTAATAAAAAAAAGGGTTTTAGACAAAACCCAATGCCTGCCATGATGCCGATGATGATGGGATAATGAATGGGTTTATTGTCTAGTCTGGCTGTGATGAGTAATAAATAAGGCATAATAAAAATAAGGGTTAAATGCTCTCTTTGACCAAAATCAGATAAAGGTAGAATGAGTAAAATGATGCTTAGTGTAATTAAAAATAGAGAAGAGATCGATTGTAAGGATATTAAAAAAGCACGACAAAAGAAGAGTGATAGGCCGACTAAAATGTCAATATACATACGTAAAGCGTAACTTAAAGAAAGATGTGTTAATTTGACGAGATAAATAATCGGTATGTATAAATAGAGAATGAGCGGCGGGTTTGTTTCATAAAAATTGTTTGAATAAGTTCCGCCATGTAATAGTTGTTGAGCGGCATGAATTAACCAACTGACATCTGAATTAAGTAAAAAAATATTTTGCAGGTGCCAGGCGAAGAGGTAAATAATGGCTATGCCTATAAACGTGAGTTTGTTTTGTATTGATAGGTTGGTCATCCTGCTTCCTTATCACAATTATTTATAATACTATCAAAATATCTATATAGCATTTCAGAAAATTATTTTAATATAACTGCAATTTTTTAATGGGGCTGGGCGAAAGGGAGGGCTCCCACCGCGCGCAGCCTGCGAGCACGGTGGGATACCCGAAGCGATGGGGCCCCGTTGAAAAATTGCAGTTATATTAAAATAATTTTCTGAGATAAGATAACAATGGAATCTCATTATGATTGTACCTGTTATATTAGCTGGCGGTGTTGGCACACGTTTATGGCCATTATCACGAAGTCATTATCCTAAACAATTTTTACCTTTAGTTTCCCAGCATTCATTGCTTCAAGAAACGCTTTTAAGAATCCAAAACATACAAAAATTAAGCCCTCCAATCATCATTTGTCATCATGATCATCGATTTATTGTCGCCGAGCAATTACAGCAAATTGATATACATCATGCTACCATTATTCTAGAACCTGTTTCGAGAAATACGGCTCCAGCCGTGGCCATTGCTGCATTAATGCAGCTTAATATGAATTCTCCTTTACTCGTTTTACCAACAGATCATGTTGTGAAAGATACAACTCAATTCGTCAATTCAATTGATCATGCCATGCATTATATAGACGAGGGTAAATTAATTACATTTGGTATTAAACCCACTTCGCCTGAAACGGCTTATGGGTATATCAATGCTGATCAAGCTTATCAGGATCATGGTGCTTATCAGATCAATGAGTTTATAGAAAAACCTGATGCAGTCACGGCGTATCATTACTATATTTCTGGTTTATATTATTGGAATAGTGGTATGTTTATGTTTAGGTCGCGTGATTATTTAAAAGAATTGCGTCAATTCGCACCTGATATGTTAAAGGCTTGTCAAAAAGCATATAAAAATCGTTATCAAGACATGAATTTTATTCGATTAGATCATATGCATTTTGAAAACGCTCCAACGCATTCTATTGATTGTGCTGTCATGGAAAAAACTCAACATGGTTTATTATTGCCCTTAGAGGCTGATTGGTTTGATATTGGATCGTGGACGATGTTACATCAAGTATCAGAACAAAATGCAGAAGGAAATGTATTGCAAGGCGATGTGATGGTGGAAGCAGTAAAGAATTCATATCTCCATGCCAATCATCGTTTATTAACGGTCGTTGGCGTTGAAGATCATATTATTGTGGAAACAAAAGATGCTGTATTAGTTGCGCATAAAAAAGAAAGTCAAAAAATAAAAACAATAGTCTCTCGGTTAAAATCATTACAAAGAACCGAGATTGATTTACATCAATTGGTTTATCGACCTTGGGGACATTATGAAATTTTGTCTCAAGGCCCTTGTTATCAAGTGAAACGTATTACGATCAAGCCGGGCGCAAGTATTTCTTTACAAGAACATCATCACCGTTCAGAACATTGGGTTGTTGTGAGTGGTACGGCAGAAGTAACGCGCGGCGATGAAGTGTTTTATGTTTCACCAAATGAGTCGACGTTTATTCCTAAAATGATGAAACATAGATTAGTGAATCCTATGGAGTATAATCTTGAGATAATTGAAATCCAGTTGGGTGAGCAAATATCAGAAGAAGATATTATTCGATTTCAAGATGAATATGGGCGATCCCATTAAATATTTTAGGAGAAGGGGTCAAGAACAATCATTAGTCATGCTTGTCATCCTGAGCGTAGCGAAGGATCACTAACAAACATTATAAGCATACTTTAGTGATCCTTCGCTACGCTCAGGATGACAAACAAAGCAGAGGTAATACGATGAAACAAAAGCAATCCGTTATATTTATTACTGGTGGTTCGCGCGGAATTGGAAAAGCCATCGTAGAAAAATTTCATTCGCATCATTGGCTGACAGCTGCGTGTGCAACAACAGAAAAAAGTGCAAAAGCAAGTGGCGCAGATTTATCTTTAGTTTGCGATGTGAGTCATCCGAACGAAGTTAAATTAGCAATAGAACAAATCATGAAAAAATTTAATCGATTAGATGCGCTTGTAAATAACGCCGGTATCGCCGGCGGAAATTCATTAAATCCAGACGATAACGATGAATTTTGGCATCGCATTATAGAGGTTAATCTTCATGGGACTTATTATGCGAGCAAATATGCATTGCCGCATTTACCCGACCACACAGGGCGTATTGTGAATATTTCATCTGTATTGGGTTTAAAAGGCGTGCCTGATCAAATCGCTTATTGTGCTGCTAAGCATGGTGTATTGGGTTTTACGAAAGCTTTATCACATCATGTGGCTTCTCGCGGTATTACGGTGAATGCGGTGTGTCCAGGATGGGTCAGGACGGACATGATGTTAGGTCGTATGCGTGAACTTCACGCAACAGAAGAAGCGCTTGCATCACATGTTCCATTAGGCAAGATAATTGCGCCTAAAGAAATAGCAGATGTTGTGTATTATCTTATTGCCTCTGAAACTTCGGGGAGTATCACGGGGCAATCTATTGTTGTAGACGGTGGGGTGTTGGCTTGAAGGTAGAGTTAGTATAGCGAATTGTAAATAGGGTCTAATCTAACCTTTTTGCATAGCAATATGCGGTATACCGTCTTCCTGATAAACTTCACCGACTGTTTCAAATCCAAATCCTTCATAAAATTTTTTCAGATAATATTGAGCAGAACATTTAATTATTACACCAGGATAATGTTTGTCACAGTAAGAAATTAATTCATTCATTAAATTTTTACCGTAACCTTTTGTGCGTGAAGATCTTCTAGTGACGATACGTCCAAAGACAATAAAATTTTCAATATCAGTCGGTGGAAATAAACGGATGTAGGCGACGAGTGTATTATCTTCATGACCTAATAAATGCAGGGCATTAACATCTTTGCCATCGGGATCGAGATAGACACAGTTTTGCTCAACAACGAATATTTCAGAGCGCAGCATGAGCGCTGAATATAATTGGTTCACTGTTAAATCTGAAAATTGATACCACTTGAAATTGATCATGGAATAAACACCTGAAAATTGATATACTTACGATAATAATATCATTAAACTAGCGATTAAGAAAATTGAGCAAAAATGGTAAGAAAATGATGGGGTATTTAAGCTTTTTTTAATAAAAATGATTATCTTATCCTCTACAATGTTCAAACATACCTTTTAAATGACAGGTTAATCATATGGCAGACAGTAGATTGACATTAAAAAATGATATTAAATGTAACATTTGTGGAAAATCTAAAATTAAGGGTTTAAGAAGATGTCCTGGTCATGGTGCAGGTAGTGGCGCTGGAAGTGGCAGTGGTTCAGAAGAAAAAACGGCGAAGCATGATAATGTTACGCCAGAAAAAAAACGTGATGGTCAAGTCATAACAGATAATCAACTTATTGGAATTGAAGACGCTGCATTATCAAGTCTCATGAAACAATTAAAATTAACAAATAAACCTGATTTTGATCTTGATGTGATATTAGATTTAATATTAAAACAGGCGCTTATGATTGAAAGTAATCCTGATATTGGCATTTTCTCGATTAGATTACGATATAATCCTAATCACTTATCAGTTGAACAAAGAAATGCATTAAATTATTTTATGTTTATTATTTTAAATGAATTGCGTGAATTTAAAAATAATGTGACTAAGAATAATTTCTCAGTTGAAAAAGATGGCAACCAAAATTTAATTTCTCTTCGTATTTTATTGCCAAAAGATTTATATAATGACTTTATTAAACGATTAGAAAATAAATCTTTGTTACCAACACCGTTTTTAACCAAGCCGACACCTGGTAATAATAAGAAGTCAGGAATCGAAGAAGAAGTAGAACGAAAATCTTTCATTCGTCCTTTATCTCCTGTGGATAGATTAAAAGGTAAACGTTCTTAATAAAAAATTATTTTGATGAAGGACTGCTTTGTTCGATATAAGTCAAAACAGCTTGCATTGAACTTGAATCAATCACAAACTCACCTTGAAAAGGCCCATCAAGCGCAATCAGTAAAAATAACATTGATGCTGTCATTAATGCAGCTGCTGAAATGGTGACAAGGTGCAAATAAAAATTCATATCATAAATATAATTGATACAAAGTGTTAATATGGTGCCAATAATAATGACAACCCATAGATCGGGATTTAGCATAGAATAACTCATGTGAATTCGTTGTTGCCTTGCGTTATATAAATTTTGTAAATTGGTTAAAATGTCTCTTTGCAACATTTGTTCTGTATTGTTTGCTGCGTGATAATCAATGGCATCTTTTTTCATACTACTAATCAAGAAATCGTTTTTATTGCTAATTTCTTTTCCTCGTTGCATTAAATGCCATTCTGTATTAATTACTGAATTTAAATAAATCGTTAATTTTTTTTCGAACGTAGATTTAATTGGTTCTGAAAGCCATTCACTATTATGATAAATATCTGCAATAGCATTTGCCTCACGTTGAACGGCATCAGCGGTATAACTAATATTATTAATCAGATAAAGTGCGGATAACCCTACTAATATGCCATAAATCAAACTAATGAGATTACTCGTACCAACAATAATGGCATTATCGCGAGAACGTATATGTGAGGGAACGCTTACACGAACGACGAGCGTAATGATAATGGAAATGATAATGAAGGAAAAACTGATTAATAAAAACAAGTAGATGTCTGGTAACTGAAGTAAGAAGTTATACATGAGAGATCCTTCTATATCCTTATTAAAGGTTAGATTATTAATGTATCATATAATCTCATATGAAAAGATCAATAAAAATAGGGGGGGCAATAATGCAAACGTTAAAGATTAATATACCAGAGTTGCCTAATCGAAAACGAGTGCTAACTAAAGCATTAATTTCAATGGTTATGATTTTACAGCTTAGTCACAAAGAACTTTCAGCCATTGTGGGCTTGAGTGAGTCAACTTGTAGACGACTTTTTAAAAGCAAGAGCACTTTGATTAATCCTAAATCAAAAGAAGGGCAGTTGGCTTTGTTACTCTTACGACTTTACCGTAATTTAGATGTATTGTTTGGTGGAAATGTTAATCAATGTCGTTTATGGCTACGAAGTCATAATAAACATTTAAACGGGGTGCCTCTTGATTTAATTAAAACAATAGAAGGGTTGGTATTTGTTATTCATTATTTTACCCAGAGTGGCAATTTTTAGAGTGATACTGCCGCACCTTGTGGTTGTCGATTATCATTTGCTCCCTCTATCTTATTTGTTTTTGGATTAATGTAAATTGCTTCCACCGCTCCCCACGGTTCTGATAAC
This sequence comes from Gammaproteobacteria bacterium, assembly GCA_013288125.1. GTDB lineage: Bacteria > Pseudomonadota > Gammaproteobacteria > DSM-16500 > DSM-16500 > Aquicella. The sequence continues at coordinate 7,646 of JABDCN010000006.1, read as the reverse complement.
GTCAATTGATATCCCATCTCAGATAAAGCATCTTTGGTTGAAGCAGAAAAAGTATTAGGTTCAACATAAATCGTATCTGGCATCCATTGATGATGAAATCGTGGTGCATTGACTGCTTGTTGAATTGTCATGCCATAAACGAGCGTGTTTAATATAGCTTCTAAAGTTGAAGTGATAATGCGCGGGCCGCCGCGCGAGCCAACAACCATTATTATTTTTTTGCCTTTTAAAATAATAGTTGGTGTCATTGAACTTAACGGACGTTTTCCTGGTGCAATGGCGTTAGCTTCTCCTTGTGTTAAACCAAATTGATTTACAACGCCTGGTTTTGCGGTGAAATCATCCATTTCATCATTCAAGAAAAATCCTGTTTCACCTGCAATGACTTTTGCGCCAAACATAGCATTTAATGTATAGGTGACAGAAACGGCATTGCCAAATGAATCTACAATTGAATAATGTGTTGTTTCAGTTGATTCTTGTAACGGAGGTTTTCCACTCAAATCACTAGATGGCGTAGCTTGATTATCTAAAATTTTTTCTCTGATCTGATCAGCATAATCTTTAGAAATAAGTTGTTCGACGGGATTTTTCACAAAATCAGGATCACCCAAATGATTGTTTCTGTCATAAAAAGCATAACGCATCGCTTCGACAAGATAATGTGTGCTTTTGGCTGTATGAAATCCATAGGTTTTTAAAGGATAACGTTCAATGATATTTAATATTTCACACAAGGTAACACCGCCTGAACTGGGCGGTGGTGAAGAAATAATAGTGTAATTATGAAATGTGCAATAAAGTGGAGAGAGTAATTCGACAGTATAATTAGCAAAATCTTTTTTCGATAAAATTCCGTCATTTTCATTACTTGCTTTTACAATCGCATTAGCAATCTCACCTCGATAAAAAATAGCAGGGCCTTTAACAGAAATTAATGTTAGTGTGTGGGCCAATTCTTTTTGTATTAATCGATCACCTGCGCGATAAGGCTGCTGATTTTTTTTCAAGAAAATAGAGGCAACATTCGGTTCTTTTTTAAATGCTTGGATGTCATCTGATAAAGCTTTAACATCTCCTTGTGTTAAAATAAAACCTTGCTGCGCTAATTGAATGGCTGGTGCCATGACTTGTTGACGTGTCATGGTGCCATATTTTTTTAGCGCTGTTTCAAATCCTAAAACGGTGCCAGGCACACCTACCGCTAAATAACCTGTTGTACTTAAGTTTTCAGTGACATTTCCATCCTTATCTAAATACATATCTTTCTTTGCGGCTAGAGGGGCTTTTTCTCTGAAATTAATAAAAATATTTTTACCTTTCGCAGTGTGTATAGTCATGAAACCGCCGCCGCCAATATTGCCGCAACAAGGATAAACAACGGCCAGCGCATAACCAACAGCAACAGCGGCATCGATGGCATTGCCGCCATTTTTTAAAATGCGCGCACCGACTTGCGAGGCAAGTGCTTGTTCAGTCACGACCATGTCGTGTTTGGTCGCAGCGAAACAAGTTGAAATACTAAATAATAGAATGAATAATTTTTTAAACAAAGCAGGTAAAGTCCTTGTGATATTTAACGGGATTAAATTCAATGAATTCATAATCTGCTAATTGATTTAATTGATACGGATCATTTTTTAAAATGGATTCTAATGCTTCACGATTTTTTAATTGCGAAAGAATAATGCCGCCAACTCTGGGATTTTGTGGGCCAGAGGCGATGAAAGAATTAGTTTGATATCCTGTATTAAGAAATTCTCGATGGGCCTCGATATATTGTTCTATGACTTCTAAAGGTTTTTTAAAGGTAATTTTGACAACAAACATGGTATTTATTCCTTATTTAAGGTCACATTATCATCTTTCATGATGCTTTTGACAACTCGCTTTATAATCAGCTAAGCTGAATTTTTAAATAAAAGGACTTAGACAATGAAAACAATAGTATCGATGATTTTAATCCTGATGAATGTATGGGTTCTTTCAGGTTGCCAAACAAATTCTTCACCTTCTTTGGCGGGAAACACACGACCAACAAGTCGCTTACCTTCACCTGGTGCGCCTCAACGTAATAGTGCTTTGACGGCATCAACAATGATTGCGCCGGCAAGACCTTAAATTTATCATTATTAACGAGGTTTGATTGCGCAAATGATGTAGATTCATGAATAATCTAACATTGGAAAATTAGTATCAAGCTGCAAGCGGCTATGCAAAAACTAGGCTTTCAAGAGTGATACTTGCAGGCTCCTCCAAATAGGGATTACAATTTTATTTGATATGTACCCTAAATTAGGGTACAATTAAGTTAATAAAAGGAAATAAGTTTGGATATTTTTAAAGTCATATTATCAAAACCGGCAAAACGAGCTTTATTAAAAATGCCTTTACATATTGTGCGTAAATTACAATCATGGATTGATGATGTTGAAGATGCAGGATTAAGTGAGACAAGGAAAATACCCGGATATCATGATGAGCCACTGAAAGGAAATAGAACAGGACAAAGATCAATTCGGTTAAGCAAAGCCTACCGTGCTATCTACATAATAGATCAAGAAGGGAAAATTGAAATTGTTAAGGTACTGGAGGTCAGTAAACATGACTACTAAGAAAAAAAGTGAAGCGATGAAATTTCTGGAAAAATTGGCAGGTAAACTAACGCTACCAAGCTTATTAACAGCAATTCGTCAAGGTGAAGAGATGTCCCAAGTTGAATTTGCTGAACTATTAGGTGTGTCTAGACAATACTTATGTGATATTGAGCATGGTCGACGAACGATCAGTCCAAAAGCAGCAGCAGCCTTTGCTAAAAAACTGAGATATTCTCCCAAACAATTTGTAAGGCTATGCTTGCAAGATTTAGTTAATCGGGATGGATTGAAATTAAAAATTGATGTACAGGATGCAGCTTAAGACAAATGAGATTTGTTTTCTTTATATAGTTTTGTCATACACTAAAATCAACAAGTTGATGAGGTTCTTCCATTCCGGCTGCATTTTCAATGTCGTAAACTGCCATCATGTTTTCCCGAAACCATTGATCAAATGGATGATTTGATGTGTCCCACCCTTTCATTTTTTCTCTAAAATTTGGACCAACTTCGTGATATACGAAAACATAGTCACGATCATTAATATTTTTATGCCATATTTTAGCGCAATGAATGTCATAACGAGTCAGCATATCTTTATACTCTTTTTGTCTTTTTACATGCTCCTTTGAGAAAGCTTCGTACTGACTTAAGGTGTTTTTCTTGAGCGGAATACAAAATAAGACAGTTTTCATAATGTTCTCCTAGTTGAATGCTAATTAACTAAATTATCATTATTCCACGCATTTTCTGCACCCTCTATTTTTTAAAATTATCCGTCCGCGTACTATGCAATCCAAATAACACTCGCCATCCGACCCGTTATCCCTTTATCGCGGCGATAAGAAAAAAATAAATCAGCTTGTGTATGCGTGCAATATTCGCCGCCATAAATTTGATTCACACCGCGTGCTTGTAAACGCATACGCGCTAATAAATAAAGATTGGCAAGCCACTTGCCTGGATGATGTGGTGTAAATGCAATACTTGAATGAGGATGTGATGAAGTAAATGCATCATACACATCTTCTCCTACTTCAAAATGTTGAGGTCCAATTGCAGGGCCTAGCCAAACTAATAAATCATTTGGTGATTGTTGTATGGCATCTAATGTTGTTTCAATGATGTGATTGGATAATCCTCTCCATCCTGCATGAATGGCTGCCACCATGCTTGCTTGTTTATTGCAAATTAAAATGGGTAAACAATCTGCTGTTTCAACAATGCAAACATGATTGTGTTGTTTAGTGAAACTGGCATCACCGATTTTTTCTACGTGTTGTGGTATGGCTTCTAATGCAATCGCTGTGTGTTCTTGTTTCAACCAAAGAGGAGAAGAAGGTAAGTCTAATAATTTTTCTAAAGATTGATTAACTTGGTTATGTGGCTCATGGACGTTCCGCGACCAACCGGAGCGTGTTGTCGTAAAAGCTTTAATTTGAGTTGGCGCTGGCCAATTGGGTTTGAGATATAACATTCATACATCCTCTTTTAAAAAATGGATTAATTGCTGCATATCTTCGGGTAATTCTATTTCCCATTGCAACCATTTTTCAGTGACAGGATGTACTAAACCTAAACGAAAAGCATGTAAGGCTTGATGTTTAAATTGTCTCAGACAAGTAATTAAGTCAGACGACATTCCCTTTGTTAATTGTAAACGGCCGCCATAAGTCGTATCGCCTACAATCGGATGATGTATATGGGCCATGTGAACGCGAATTTGATGTGTGCGCCCCGTTTCTAAACGAAGAGTAAGCCGCGTATGTGCACGATAGCGTTCCATCACACGATAATGTGTGCAAGCGGGTTTGCCTGTTTCGGTGACAGCCATGCGTATACGTTGCAAAGCATGTCGTCCAATGGGCGCATCAACTTTGCCGCCGCTTATCAAACGACCAGTTACAATGGCTTGATATTCGCGTAATAGAGTGCGTTCTTTTAATTGATGTAAAAGATGTTTTAAAGCAGCAGCTGTTTTTGCGATCACCAATAAACCTGATGTATTTTTATCTAAACGATGTAAAATCCCTGCGCGAGGTAGCAATTTTAAAGTGGGAGCATGATGTAATAAAGCATTGAGAAGGGTTTGATCGCTATGTCCCGCACCAGGATGCACAATCATTCCAACCGGTTTATTGATGATGATTAATGCTTCATCTTCATAAACAATTGTTAAAGGAAGGGCTTGTGCTTCCCAAGCTGGCATGATGCGTGGCGTGATATGAGTGAGAACATGTTCGCCTCCTTTCACTTTTGTTTTAGGTTTGACGATGTGATCATCGATTAAAATGAGGCCTGCTTCTATCCAAGCTTGAATTTGCGTGCGAGAATACTCAGGCAATAACTTGGCTAAACATTGATCTAATCGTTCATTGGAATATTCTGCAGGAATAATAAATGTGCGTTGATTGTTAGAATTTGTTTTCATGATGTTGCAAATGATGACAGAATTTGGTTTACAATGCACGCTTGGGTTGTTTGATACTATAATGATAGGTACAACATGAAAAAAATTATTTTAATGATGATAGCAATGGTTGTTGTTTTAACAGGTTGCGCTAATTCAACCGATCCTTCGGACGCTTATAAAGATGAAACACCAACTCAGATTTATGCGCGCGGCAAAGCACTCTTATTAGACAAAAGTTATAATGAAGCAACTAAACGTTTTGAAGCGCTAGATGTGCAATATCCATTCGATAAAGAGACGGAAAAAGCCCAGCTTTATTTAATTTATACTTATTACATGAAAGAAGAATATAGTTTGTCGGTTTCGGCGGCAGATCGTTATATTCGTATTCATCCAACGAGTCCTGACGTAGATTATGCATATTATATGCGTGGTATTTCTGATTACTATCAAGATATGGGAATATTGGAACGGATATTTGCGATCGATTTAGCCAAACGTGATTTAACGCAAATCCAAAAATCTTATACTGATTTTGCTGAATTAACGACACGTTTTCCCGATAGTCGTTATGCTGCTTCTGCGCATCAATATCAAATATTTTTACGTAATGTGCTCGCTGATCATGAATTACATATCGCACAATATTATTATGATCGAAAAGCTTATGTGGCTTCTGCTAATCGCGCAGCAGATATTGTGGCGCATTATCAAGGTGCACCACAAGTGATGCCAGCGCTAGACTTATTAGCAAAATCATATCAACAATTGGGCATGCGAAAGATGGCGCAAGATACACGGGCGGTGTTGCAGTATAATGCGGGCAGTAATTCAGCTTACATGCCGGATTAACACTCAGTCTTGTCGTCCCGCGGCTTGTCCGCGGGATCCAGAAAGAAATACATGAATTTTGCTTGTCACTGGATCCCGCGGACAAGCCGCGGGACGACAAGACTGAGACATAGTCTCAAGTTGTGAAAAAATTTACCCCTTAAATCCATTCGTCAGCGGATAACGCCAATCTTTAATAAATGATTTATGATTAATATGCGTGCCAATCGTTGCTTGTCGTCGTTTATATTCATTTTTATGAATCAGTTCAACAACGCGCACAATGATTTCACGATTAATCCCTTGTGTAGCAATTTCATCAATGCTTTGACTGTGATTTAAATACGCATCAAGAATGCGATCTAATACATCATAAGGGGGAAGACTATCTTCATCTTTTTGATTGGGTGCTAATTCCGCCGTTGGCGCACGTTCAATCACACGTTGAGGAATCACAGATTCAATTTGATTACGATAATGCGCTAATTGATACACCATTGTTTTAGGAACATCTTTAATGACAGCAAAACCACCCGCCATATCGCCATATAAGGTGCAATATCCCACCGCTAATTCACTGCGATTACCTGTCGTTAATAATAATTTTCCTGATTTATTTGAAAGTGCCATCAATAACACTGCACGTACACGAGCTTGTATATTTTCTTCTGTCACATCATCTTTTTTTCCGATAAAAGAAGGTGTAAGTGAATCAAGAAAAGCTTGATACGCAGGTTCAATGGAAATTTCTTCCATTGAAACTTGTAAGGTTTTTATCATGGTTTTAGCATCTTCCACACTGATCTCTGCTGAATAACGTGAAGGTAAAATGACAGCATGCACACGATCTTTTCCTAGCGCATCAACTGCAATTGTTAAAGTGAGTGCAGAATCAATGCCGCCTGATAATCCTAATAAAACACCGGAGAAATGATTTTTTTCAACATAATCACGTAAACCTAATACTAAAGCTTGATAAATTCTTTCTTCTTTGGAAGGAATGGCAGTCATAAGGGGATGCAATGGCTCGATTGTATGGAGATCAATATCAACAGGTAATAATGCTTCTTCAAAAAATCCTGCGCAATGTGTGATTTGTCCTGATGGATTAACGACAAGTGAACCGCCATCAAATACTAATTCATCTTGAGCACCAACCATATTGACATAAATCATCGTGGCATTTGCATGTGTTGCGCGTTTTGTCAAAACAGAAACACGTTGCTCATGTTTATCCATTTCAAAAGGAGAAGCATTGGGAATTAAGATTAATCGCGCGCCATTTGCAGAGGCTTCTCGAATGGGATTTAATCGCCAAATATCTTCACAAATGAGAATGGTCATCGGAATATGATTGATTGTTGTAACCTGTGTATCAACGCCAGCATCAAAATATCGTGCTTCATCAAATACACCATAATTTGGTAAATATTGTTTAGCGTGTTGCTGCAAGATATGTCCATTGTAAAATAAGGTGCAAGTATTAAATAAACCTTTTTCATTTTTGTGAGGATGACCTACAAGACAATAAATATCTTTGATTTCATGAATCAAATGTTTTAAAGCAGTGCGCACGGTTTGAATGAAATCAGGTCGCAATAATAAATCTTCTGGTGGAAAACCTGTTAAACCTAATTCAGGAAAAATAATCATATCAGCTTGATGTTCATCGCGTGCTTTTTTTGCTGCTTGTAAATGTTTTTTGACATTTCCATCAATATCGCCAACTAAAAAATTTAATTGAGCAAGGACAATTCGAAAAGTTTTTTTCATTTTATTATCTCACTAATAAGGCGGCATAATCT
>JABDCN010000005.1 GCA_013288125.1 Gammaproteobacteria bacterium | reverse complement strand
GATGTAATAAATGGCAGTGATGTACTAACTTTATCTAACACATTAAGTGGTGCAAATAATTTAACAAAAATTGGATTAGGCACGCTCATTTTATCGGGCGCAAATACTTATTCAGGCGCGACAACAATTAACGCTGGAACATTGAGTTTAGCTTCAGCTAATGCATTAGGAAGTACTACAAGTACGAGTGTAACCTCTGGCGCCACACTTGATATTGGCTTTAGTAGCGGCACACTTTCAAATACAAATGTAATTACTTTAAATGGTGCAGGGGTTGGTGGCAATGGTGCGCTAACAATTTCAGGCACAAATGATATTTTAAGTAATGCAATTACGTTGGCAAGTAATACAACGATTGGTGGTGCGGGAAGTGGCACATTAAGTGGCATAATTAGCGGTAATTTTAATCTCACAAAAGCAGGCGGAAGTACATTAACACTGTCAGGGACAAATACGTATTCAAATGGCACAACCATTAATGCGGGTACTTTAGATGTAACAGGTAATACAAGTGCACTGGGTACAGGGAGTGTAACTGTTTCGAGTGGTGCAACATTAGGCCTTGTTAATACAATTGGAACTATCACAAATGCGATTACGTTAAATGGTACTGGGGTTAGTAATGTTGGCGCATTAACAGATACTGGAACAAATAGATTAAGTGGTACAGTGACATTAGGCAGTAATTCAAGCATTGATGTAATAAATGGTAGTGATGCATTAACTTTATCTAACACATTAAGCGGCGCAAATAATTTAACAAAAATTGGATCAGGTACATTAACATTATCAGGCACAAATACTTATTCAGGTGCTACAACAATTAGTGCTGGGACATTAAGTCTCGCTTCAACTAATGCATTAGGGAACACAACAAGTACGAGTGTCTCGACAGGTGCAACACTTGATATTGGCTTTAGTAGCGGCACACTTTCAAATACAAATGCATTAACATTAAATGGCGCAGGTGTTAGCAACAATGGCGCACTAACAATTTCTGGCACAAATGACATTTTAAATAATTCAATTATATTAAGTGGTAACACGACAATAAGTGGTACAGGATCTATTATATTTAATGGCGTAATAAATGGCTCTTCAAATTTAACACTTAATTTTAATAATGGCTCTATTGCCTTACCTCAAATCAATTTATCAAATAATCAAAATTTAACTGTAATAAGTGGTGGTCAAGTCACTGAATCAAATATTGTCTCTGCTGGTCTTTTAACAATAGAGGCTAATAATGGAATCATAATGAATAATAACAATGATGTCGCAAGTTTAAATTTAACTAATAATATTACTGGTCCAATTGAATTTACTAACAGTGCAGATCCACTCAATATCGTTAACATAACACAAAATAGTAATGCTGATGTTAATATTGTTAATACTGGTGAATTAATTACAGGCCCTATTCAAACAAATGGTGGCAATGTTAATTTAGAAACCTTGTCGCCTGATAGCATAGTTCGTGATTTAACTGTTAATGGTAATATCACAACTTTAGGCGGTGCTATTAATCTCAATGCAGCTAATCCGAATCAAGTGGATCCTTCTCTTATTATCAATGCAGTATTAAATACAACAGGTGGGGCAGGTCAAGGCACTATAAGTGTTGGTAAAAATGTTTTAATAAATGACCCACCTATAGTGGGTCCAGGTAATATTATTTTAAATTCAAATCAACCCTATGCGCCGCCACAAAAAACAATTTCATCTAATCAATATTCTAATTATTTTAATTATTCTAGTTCATTTGTTAGCAGTGTTTTATACCCTATTCAATTACAATCTAATATTCAATTAAATAAAGATATTGGAAATAATTTCATTTCTTACGCAGATAATTTATTTTCTGAAAATAATAATATTTCTAATATAAATACTTTTAATACAAGCCATGCACAATCAAACACAATTAATAATGTAGGTCAATCAGCAGAAACTTATTCATTTCATCCGCAAAATATTAATCAGTCAGTATCAGATGATTCAATCAATGAAAATCAATTGACTCATTCAGTCATTTTCTTAACTTATGTTTTATTAGTTAGTTTGTTAATTAAATTTATAAGTGTCATATTTCATTTAGGATCATCATCAAAAATACTCATCAATATGAGTCAATATAAAATCATAAATAGTAATAATATTTCAAAATTTTCTTCACAATATCATTTATCTCCTCAATATAATAAAATGCAACAAAATAATTGGCTAAGCTATCATTATAAAGTAGGAAATATCAGGATTTATCATTATTCTTCTCAAGTTAATTATACTGCACAAGTTAACCAATCACTTGAATTAAAATCGACGGCTGATCTTGATGTATGAACTCAGGCGTCATAGTTGAACGCCTGAATCTAACCTAAATATCTCAGGATTTTTTTTTGCGTTTACGCAATTTCTTTGGTCCATGCGGACCTTTACCTCTCGGCATAGTTAAATCTCCTTGACAATAGCATAGTTTAATTTGAACAATCGTATTGTAACGTGAAACTAATAAGACTCAAGCTTTGCTTTTGCGTAGCATATAAATCTAATGGAGAATCGATGAATCGATATGATGATCGTTATCAAGCAGGGAAAATACTGGCTGATCAGCTCAAATCTTATGCAAACAATCCAGATGTTTTGATCCTAGCGTTGCCGCGCGGTGGCGTGCCAGTTGCATACGAAATTGCAAAAGCTTTGTCAGCGCCGCTAGATATTTTTGTTGTACGAAAATTAGGTGTACCTCATCATGAAGAATTAGCTTTTGGAGCAATCGCATCTAGTGAAGCTACTGTTTACAACCAAGACATTATTCAAGCTTATCAACTTTCCGCTTCTGATATAAACGCTGTTTTATTAAAAGAAAGAAATGAATTAGCGCGACGAGAATCAAAGTATCGAGGAAGCAAACCATTTCCTGATCTTCATGATAAAATAATTATTTTAGTTGATGATGGCATTGCAACCGGTGCAACAATGCGGGTCGCTATTAAAGCGTTACGTCATCAATATCCTCAGCGTATTGTTTTGGCGGTTCCTGTTGCAGCAATTTCAGTGCTTGAAGAATTATCTCATTTAGTTGATGAAATTGTTTGTCCGATTAAGCCACAAGATCTTTATGCAGTTGGTGCATGGTATGATAATTTTTCTCAAACATTAGATGAAGAAGTATTTAAATTATTGGAACACAATTAAAGTCCATTGGCATTTCTTCCCGCAAGATCAGAAATTATTTGCATCACTACTTACGCGCTATCTTATAAAATCATGCACGATGTGGCTTGCTCCGATTCCGACTGCTTAACGTCGGTATGTTGCTGATTGGTGATGTTTCATCTTTTCGCTCGACATAAGTTGTCCAAGCAACCCCACCACCACCCACTACGCCACAGCCCCCCACCGCCCAGCCAACACCCGTCGTGTAATAACTATAAACAAAATGATCGACACCAAGACCAGGAGAGAAAAACGGTGACCCCTCAACATCCAATTTACGACTAAGGGCTCGATCACCGTCCGCTATACGCATCAAATCATCACAATGTGCCATGGCTATACACGCCGTCAACCTATCCTGAATGCTGCCTAAGACTTTATCTGACGCTAATTTATTTTTACGACTATAGTTTCCACCGAACTTTTCAAAGTGCCCCTTATATAACGCATGCGCTTCAGTCAGTAATTTGTCATTAAAGTGATAGCCGGTTTTGATTTCATTTTGGGATTTCAAATAGGCCCTAAATTGTTCGATTGCTTCAGCACAATCTTCATCTTTTACTGATTGATCAATCGCAGCAAAAACTTTTTTAAGTTCTGCGGAATCTTGTTCTTCTCTTTTTCTTTCTTCTTCTTCCCATCCTTTGGGAAATTGCTCAGCTTTTTGCAGGGTTATTTCATTTTCACCATCCGGAAATTTTCTCATATGACTTTCTATCATCTCTACCATTTCTTCAAATTTTTCAGGATACGGGCTCCAGTCTTTTGCACCTAATGCAATACGATAAACACTGCCATGAACAATACGGCCACGAATATCAAGCGTTTGACTTCTTTTATAGATGAGACCACGATGCTTTTTTAACAATTCATTTAATTCATCTTTTTTACCAAAAGCAGCATAATGCAATGCTGCTTCAACTAATGGTTTAGCTTCTTTATCAAGATCAGGCTGAAAAAGATTGTTGTACGTTTGACAAGTCTCTGCCATTGTTATTTTTTCTTTGCGAGTAAGCCATGAATTAACAATAAGTCCAACACTATCTGAATGCACATCGATTAAAGAGGGTGCACCTTCAGCGGCCAGTTCGTTTCTATCAATTGAAGCTTCAAATGGTTTTCTTGGGGCGCTCATTTTGTACCTCGCTTACTCTATCTAAGTGACCATAATTAATTTTTAAAAATTGATGTTATTAAATCATTTTAGCCATACTAAGGAAATAAAAAATTTTGTTTTTAAAGTCCTACGAGCCAAAGTCTAATTAAAGTCCATCAAAAAATCCAGAAAACAAATGATCAGGATCATATTTTTCTCTGATCTCTTCTAAACGTTTCCATTTTTCTGGTGTATACGACTGCTTAACGCGCGACGGATCTTGAACAATATCTGTTTCTCCAATGTAATGCAGATAAGTAAAAGGTTGAAGAATTGACATCGTTTCATTATGCCATTTGATGTTATTTGCATCATCCTTTGCCTCTTTCCAAATTGACCATATTCCTCCGTAAGATTGCCCTTCCATGGAAAGTGCAATATCAGGATTAGAATTGATTAAATTATGTTGGCCTGTACTTTGACAAAAGACAATCACAGATTGAGAAGAAGGTGCATCAATAATTTTATCTCGCATGGCCATCACAATATCAACAGGATTTGCTTTTGAACATTGGTTTTCGCATAAATTTCTGTGTTGTTCAGGCCACGCCACACCTGAAATATCAGATAATTTTTCAAAATCACTCGGTTCATTTATATTTTTTGCTAAGCATTTTTGTACCATTTTCCCTGTTTCTAATAAAGAGAGCGCTGCCGTACCTTCTTCTTTGGTATTAGCAAAGGCAACGGCTGTAATCATACATAATTTTCCATTGGTCGATTTACATTTATTGATGAGTTCTGGTGGTGCTTGAATTAAAAATAGTGATAGTTCAACGATGCTTGGCATTTCCCAGCCTAACTTTGTCACTTCATTGACCACCTCACTTAAATGATCAAGAGAATAATAATAAGTGGATGTCATAATAGATTTTGGTAAGGGATAGCAAGCTAAGTGATAACGTGTTGCAACAGCAAACATGCCAGGCCCACAACCTCTTGCTGCCCAAAATAAATCAGGATATGTCGTTTGACTTGCTGTTATTTTTTTTCCATCAGCGGTCACAAAATCAATGGCTTCAACACTGACACAGCCTGGTCCCCAGTGGCTTAAATTCCAAGACATACCACCGCTTAAAAGATATCCGCTTGCTTTGACAGTGGGACAATGTCCGATAGGAAATGCTAAATCATATTGTCCCAGTCGATGTGCTAATTCTCGATTGCTAATGACAGGCTGAATAATGGCTTTACGATTTTTTTTGTCAATCACAGATTCAGTTAATTGTGATAAATCAATTGTCATTCCGCCATTTCTTACGGCCAATCCACACCAAGTGTGTCCCCCACCATGTACAGCAACTTGTAATTGATTTTCTTTAGCAAAATGAATGGCTTCGACAATATCATCATCTTGTTTAACTGTTACAATGATGGCAGGTGACCTTGCAGGTTTAACTTCATTCCAAACCATTGCTGCTTTAACAGCATCAAAACTAGTGTGAGAGGGTACGGCAACAGTTCCTTGAATGCGTTTTTGTAGGGTCTTCCAATCCATGGTTCTTTTCTCCCCTTCGATAACTCTTTCATAAAAAACATAAAAAAACACGATTCTTGTGATGGAGTCATTTTTCATGTTACATTGAATTGATACTTATTATAACATTTTAGAAAACTATCATCTAATGGAATAGATAATGAAAAAAACACTGTATGGTTCTCTTGTTTGGTTGATTGTCACTCTCTTCGTCGTGTATTCATTTTGTCTAAATACTGCCGCCGCTGTTTTTGCAGGGCCTATCCAAACTACACTTCATGCAAGTCATTTCGGTGTTTCAATTGCTGTTGGTGCATTTATTATTGGTTTTGCCTTAATGCAAATTCCTGCTGGTTATCTCTTAGATAAATATAATGCGAGATTAGTCGTAAGTAGTGGTGTTTTAATATTAGCAATTGGCAATATCATGACATCATTTACGACGAACATAGTGCTTTTTTCAATATCAAATTTCATTCAAGGTCTTGGTGCATCTTTTGCTTTTATCGCTGCGGGTGTGATTATTTCACAATGGTTTTCATCGCGTTTATTTCCTGTTTTATTTGGATTAACTCAAACACTTTCTTGTATTTTAGCTGCAATCATTCATTACGTATTCAGTGTTGCATTAACAACACATTCATGGAATGAAATTTATAAAATCTTAGCAGTACTTGGCGCTATTTTATTTATTCTCACTCTGATTTTGGTGAAGACGCCATCGGATTATGTCAGAACAGAAAGTATTTCTTTAAAAAAATCATTAGGTATCGTTTTTAAAAATCGGCAAATTATTTTGTGTGCACTGGCAGCGACAACTTCTTTTGGAACCTTGTTAGCTTACGCTGGTTTTTGGTATCTCAATATTCAAACATTTTATTCAGTAGAAATGCTTGATGCAGTCGCCATTAGTGGCATGTTATTCATCGGCGTGGGGATAGGTACACCGATCTTAGGTTGGATTTCTAATAAAGTAAAATCAAGAAAATCTGTTATTCATGTCACACTTTGTTTAGGCACGATGTTTTTGTTGATGTGTTTATATTTGCCTCATTATCAAATTAAAACATTAGCGATTATTAAAACGGTTTCATTATTAACAGGATTTTTATTATCTGGATCGATGTTATTTTATACGGTAGTAAGTGAAATTTCTTCTAATCAAACGCGAGGCGTTGCATTAAGTGTTACGAATACAGGCGTATTTTTATTTAATACGCTGATGATGTTTATTCCTTCTGTATTTGTGACAACAGCATCACCCCTATTTTTTACCTATCTATGGCTATTGCCATTTTTTATTATCATTTCAATATTACTCACGTATTTCATTCGTGATTCTTTTAAAGAACAATAAAGGAGCCAATCATGACTAATCATAAAAAAATAGCTTATCGTGGTTCGATATTTTATTTTAGAGACAGTGCTAATTTTGCTAATCTACCGCGAGCTGATAAAACAGCAGGAAAAGAGCATTATGTTTATCATGAAGATGGCATACTCATTGTTGAAGCGGGAAAAGTAAAAGATGTAGGCAGTTATGCTGATATGAAAAAGAAAATTGATCATATCAAAATAGTCGATTATACGGGTAAATTGATCACGCCAGGTTTTATCGATACACATCAACATGCTGCACAAAGTGCAATTGTTGCAGCATATGGAGAAAAATTATTAGGATGGTTAGATCAATATGTATTTCCCAGCGAAAGCACTTATCGTGATCCTCATATTGCAAAAAAAGAATTGAATTTCTTTCTTGATCAACTCTTGATGAATGGCACAACAACAGCTGTTTCTTACGGGCCTTTATTTTATGAAGCAACAGATATCTTTTTTGAAGAATTAAACAGGAGAAAAATGCGTTTTATCACGGGCAATATCATGATGGATAGAAATAGTCCTGATACCTTATGTTTATCGACACAAGAAAATTATGATATTGCAAAAAAACTCATTAAAAAATGGCATAATAAAGGACGTCTTTCATTTTGTCTTTCACCACGATTTGCTATCTCATGCTCAGATAAATTATTAGAGTTATGCGGCTCACTCAAGAAAGAACATCCTGATCTTTATATTCAAACGCATTTGGATGAAAATGTGAATGAAATAAAAGAAGTAAAAAAATTATTTCCTTGGAGTAAAAATTATTTAGATGTTTATGATCATTTTGGATTAAATGACAAACGATCTGTCTTTGGTCATTGTATTCATATGACAGATCCTGAGCTTGAAATGTTAAAAAAATCTCACGCAGTTATTTCTTGGTGTCCCATCAGTAATAATTTTTTGGGCAGTGGATTATTTAATATAGAAAACGTAACAAAATATACAACGAATATTACGTTGGGTAGTGATTGGGGCGGCGGCAATACCTTATCCATGTTTGCTGTAATGGATGAAGCTTACAAAGTATCTATGCTGCAAAATTATAAATTAGCTAGTATGGTACGTTGGTTTTTTGCGACATTAGGCGCAGCACGTGCTTTACAGATAGATGACAAAGTAGGTAATTTTGAAATTGGAAAAGAAGCAGATTTTATTGTCGTTGATCCTGCTGCAACACTTTATATGCGATATCGTCGTGAGAAAGTAACCGATATTTTTGAATTACTTTTTATTTTAATGACATTAGGTTGTGATCCTAATATCCATGCAACTTATATTTATGGCGAACCTGCATATATCAAAAAAGAAAAACAAGCAGTTACAGTTAAAGTAGCTCATCACAAGGAAAAAATGACTCATAAATGATATACCCGAAGCGTTTCAATTTTAGGGTTTAAAATGAAATCTGACGGCGGTCTTGAAAAGATTTTCTCACGAAAAATGCTCGAAATACAACAAGTATTCCTGCGCTTTTTCGTGAAAAAATCTTTCCAATCCCTTGTCATTTTTCATTTTAAATACCTAAAACTAAAACGCTTCGGGTATGAATTAAATTTAAATTTATTGTTGATCGCTTGTTTCGTAGTGAGTTGTTCACCGTTTGTTGCTTTTGCCGATACAATTAGCGCAAATCCTGCGGCTGTTAATATCACGCCAGGAACGGGTGAGCTGCAACGTTATATTGAAAAAAAATTAAAAATTCAAAATGATCATGGTATTTATATAGACGGCGTATGGATAGCTGATGCTAACGATTTATTTTCTGGCGGTATTAAGCATGTTGATAGATTGACAACAAATAGCTCGCTGTTATTGAGCATGACTGCTGATACTGAAAAATTAAATTTATGGAAAGGCGGATTATTTGGCGTACAGTTTCTTCAATTTAATGGACAGTCAACTAATAAACAAGCAGGTAGTGTACAAGGATATAATAGTTTGCCTGGACCGCCGCCATTAAATCGATTTTCGCTTTATGAATTATGGTATAGACAGGTATTATTTAATAAAAAATTATTAATACGAATAGGAAAAGTTGATCCTACTTGTGATTTCAATAATGTTGTCAAACCTGTTCCGTTGCAGGAAGATAGGCAATCTATCGCAGCAGTAACGGGATTAATTTATACACCCATTTTTGTTAATTCATCCATGATAGGTGTGCTGCCTGGTTATTATAATACTGCTTATGGTGTCACTATTAATTTTATTCCCACTAAAAAATGGTATTTGTCTTTGGGTGCTTATGATGGCCATTTAGCCCAAGGAACACAAACGGGATTAACAGGCCCTCATTTTAATGGGTCATATTTTTATATCGGGGAAACAGGATTTGCTTGGTTATTGGGTAAAAATCAATTACCAGGCGCGATAGGTTTGGGTGCCTGGCACCAAACCGGTTTAGTTCAAGCGTCCCCTTCTGTTTCAGAGCATGATGCATCAGGTTATTATCTTTTTGGGTCGCAACGGTTGTGGTATAAAGACCCTGGCTGCGATAACAGTGGAATTTCTGCATTTTATCAATATGGTACGAATAACTCACACGCCATGCTCATGGATGAGTATATGGGAGCGGGGCTGACGGCTTTTGGCTTGGTTCCCCGTCGTGCTGATGACTCAATGGGGCTGGGCGCTGCATATGCCTGGTTAAATCAAGCCATTTTTGCTAGACACGAAGAGTTGATGTATCAAGCCTATTATCAAGCAAAAATAATAAACGGGGTTTATGTTGAACCGGTGCTGTCTTATATCCCAACGCCGGGGGCAAGTAACAAATTGAATGCTTCTTGGGCGGGTACGTTGCGTGCGATTATTTTGTTTTAGTTGTAAGTAGAATTTGCTATAATACCAGCTTATTTATTGAGATAACGAACATGAATACCTTCGCATTATTAACATTTTCTTATGTAATCGCAATCAGTGCGATGGTTTTCTATTATCTAAAATCCCGCAAAAATCCCCGGCTGATTTTATTGACCGCGTAGCGTTGCTCATTTTTCAGCAATCACAATTTTAGCAATCAAGGTCAATGTCACAATCAGATTCGGAGTTTAAATCATGTTAAATTTACAAAATGTATCTGTCTCACGTAGTGCAGATATACTGATAGAAAATATTAATTTCTCTCTTTTTCCTAAACAAACCATTGGATTAATTGGTGCGAATGGTTGCGGCAAAAGTTCTTTATTCATGGTTATTCAAAAGGAATTAGAAACAGGAAAAGGGAAAGTTGAACTAGGAAAACAAGTGAGGATTCAATCTTTAGCCCAAGAAACACCAGGCGTTGCCATGTCTGCAGTGAGATATGCGATGTCGGGTGATACGAAGCTTGATGGCGTGTTGACAGCATTAGAACAAGCTGAAAAAACAGAAAATTATGAAGTCGTTATGCATTGTCATCAACAATTAAGTGACATGGATGGTTATACAGCTGAAGCACGGGCTGCTAAAATTCTTGTTGGTCTAGGATTTACGCACGATGAGCTGCAACAATCTGTTAGCAGTTTTTCTGGCGGTTGGCGTATGCGGCTTAACTTGGCCAAATGTCTTTTTTCGCCCAGTGATTTGTTATTATTAGATGAACCGACAAATCATTTAGATATGGAAGCCATTATCTGGCTAGAGAATTTTTTAAAATTATATTCTGGCGGCATTTTAGTGATTTCGCATGATAGAGATTTTCTTGATCATATCGTGACGCATATCGCACATATAGAAAATAAACAATTAAAACTTTATACAGGAAATTTTTCTACCTTTGAAGTAGAGCGGGCGAATGCTATGCAATTGCAAAATGCACAACATCGTAATCAACAAATGCAAATCACTCATATGATGAAATTTGTCAATCGATTTGGTGCAAAAGCAACAAAAGCAAAACAAGCACAAAGTCGTTTAAGAGCGATAGAAAAAATGGAATTAGTTAAACCAGTTTATGATAAATCGCCGTTTACTTTTCATTTTAAGAAATCTAAAGCGATGCCCAATCCCATGTTAAAAATGGAACATGTTCAATTGGGTTATGAAGAAAAAATCGTATTACGCAAAATACAGTTTAGTCTCATGCCGGGGCAACGTTTAGGATTGTTGGGGATTAATGGCGCCGGAAAAAGTACTTTTATTAAAGGATTGTGTGGGTTATTAGAACCTCAAAAAGGAAGTATAGAATTATTTCCAGGGACTTCGATTGGATATTTTGCACAACATCAAGTCGATCATTTAGATTTAGAAGCTTGCCCTTTTGAATTATTAAAAGATCAGACTGAGCAAGGAACAGAAAAAGAATTAATTGCTTATTTAGGAAGATATAATTTTAATCGTGATAAGTCACTCACACCGCTTAAATATTTTTCTGGTGGTGAAAAAGCACGGGTTGCTTTTGCTTTGATTATTTGGCAACGTCCAAATTTATTGTTACTGGATGAACCAACTAATCATCTTGATTTGGAAATGCGCCAAGCATTGGTTTTTGCATTAGAAGAATATGATGGTACTATGATTGTTGTGTCGCATGATCGTTATTTATTGCGTACTTTAGTGGATGAGTTATATCTTATTCAATCTGGGACGATCACAAAATTTAATGGAACGGTTGAAGAGTATCAGGCAATGTATGAATAATCTAGGAGATTAATATGAAAAATGTTAAACATATATTCGGATTGTTGATGATGAGTTTATTAAATTGTTCTGTCTTACAAGCAGCGCCCGCACCTACACCTGCGCCAGTAGATAATAATCTTCAGCAAATTATTAATCAAATTCAAGATAGAATAAATCAAGTTCAAAAGGAAACATCGGATCAATTGCAATCTTTGCAACAGCAAGTTTCTAAAAATTCTTCTACGGAAACGGGTGCTATTGAAAAACAAGTACAAGAAGTTCAATCTCAATGTAGAACTGATGTTGTTGCTTTGCAAAATCAAGTGAAACAAATTCAGCAAAATTTACAGAATGAAATACAGCAATTACAAGCGGAAGTACAGTCATTAAATAAGAAATAATAATGTGGAATAATTGTTTTCTTGGGTAAGGTTGTCATCCTGAGCGTAGCGAAGGATCACTAGCAAGTATCATGACAGTTGCTAATGATCCTTCGCTACGCTCAGGATGACAACCTTGCTCAGGATGATGATGGATCTAATATACTGGAGTAATCATGACAGCTTTAACTAAACAACTACAATCATTCGTTGAAAATACAACTGAATCACCTTTTTCAATTTACAATCTTCCTTATGGTGTTTTTTATGATTCAAACAATACAACACCACGAATAGGAACAGCGATTGGTGATTATGTACTTGATCTTGCCTTACTTGAAGAAAAAGGAATATTAACAATAGGTCATCAACGACTTTTTAATCACGATACATTGAATGTGTTTGCTTCACAGGGAAAATCTGTATGGTCATCGGTTAGGCGCAGGATACAATCTTTACTTAGTATTGACAATCAGGAATTACAAGCAGATCAAGCATTGCTTTCATCTGTTTTGATTCCGCAAGATAAAATTACGATGAAACTTCCTTTTAAAATAGAAGGTTTTTCCGATTTTTATGCATCAGAACAGCATGCCAGTAATGTAGGAAAATTATTCAGAGGAAAAGAAAATCCCTTATTGCCCAATTGGAAACATCTTCCCGTTGCTTATAATGGAAGAGCAAGTACAGTTTACTTATCTGGTAAAACGATCACGAGACCAAAAGGACAATTAAAACCGCCAGATGTTGATGTTCCATTTTTTGCGCCAAGTAAAAAACTTGATTTTGAAATTGAGTTAGGCGTATTTGTTGGTGTAGGCAATCCAGATGGTAAAAGAATTCGAATAGAAGAAGCAGCAGATCATTTGTTTGGATTAGTTTTATTAAATGATTGGAGTGCACGTGATATTCAAGCATTTGAGTATCAACCTTTAGGCCCGTTCTTATCGAAAAGTTTTGCGACTTCTATCTCAGCTTGGGTGGTTCCGTTGGAAGCATTACAAAATGTGATGGTACCGTTGCCTAAGCAATCGCCCGCGTGCGTGGAATATCTTCATCAACCATCACGTTTTCTTCCTGATATTAAATTAAAAGTTGAAATACAACCGCGTAATTCAACGCATAAAACAATGATATGTGAAACAAATGCGAAAGAATTATATTGGAGTTTAGAACAAATGATTGCTCATCATACTGTTAATCATTGCGTGATGAAACCAGGCGATTTATTAGGAACAGGAACAATTAGTGGGTTGAATCGTGAAAATTGGGGCAGTTTACTTGAAATTTCATCGAATGGCGTTAATCCCATTACACTTCATGATGGAAGTAATAGAGTATTTTTAGAAGATGGTGATACTGTTATTATTACGGGGTATGCAGAAACGCCAGATTATAAAATTGGCTTTGGTCGTGTAGAGGGGATGGTTGTGTCGGCGGTGCAGGATTGAAGAAATAATATTTTGATAAACAAGGGGATAGAACACAAATGAAGGGTAGGTGTTAAATTCATGCATATTTTTAGCAATTTTTGTGTTATTTTAATAGTATAAATATATGAAATTTGCATATGATAAAAATAAGTCCATAATTAATAAAACTAAACATGGTATTTATTTAGAGGAAGCAAAGGAATTATGGTTTGTACCATCAGTGGAAGTTGCAGCACGAACAATGGATGAACCTCGATTTATGATTATTGGAAAAATTAATGGAAAATTTTACTCCTGTATTTACACTTTAAGAGATGATGCAATACGTTTGATATCGGCAAGGCGTAGTAGGAAAGATGAAGAGGAAATTTATTATGAAATTATCAAAACATAAGAAAGTTAAAGCTTCTGATTTCGATGCTGCTTTTGAAAAAGGGGGAGTGTCGAAATATCTTAACCTTAAGTCGGCAAAAGCGCGTTTTCCTACTCAACGCATCAGTATTGATTTTCCAAAGAATATTCTCGAGGAAATTGATATGGAAGCGGCCAAAATAGGTGTGACACGTACTTCGCTGATTAAGATGTGGATAGCGGAGCACTTGGCCGGACAGCATGCTGGGTAACTGTTCCCAACCAAAGATAGATATTTTTTCAGTTTGGTTTACTTAATCATTGAGAAAAACATGGAAGAAAAAGAAATATCTATTCCCATAAAAAACGGTAAGTTATTTTGTCAAACAGCAGGAAATATAAATACAGGCAACCCGCTTATTGTATTGCATGGTGGTCCAGGATTAGGCTGTCAGTATTTATTACCGCAAATGAAAGCATTGGGTCAATTTTCTTTTGCTATTTTTTATGATCAAAGAGGAACAGGTCTTTCGGTTAGCACGGACGATTGGTACGCTCATCCGTTTGAAACATATTGTCAGGATCTGGATACATTAAGAAAATCATTTAATCTTGAAAAAATTTCATTATTAGCACATTCCTTTGGTAATGTTTTTGCTGCTTTTTATGCATCAGAATTTCCTCAGCACGTTGATAAAATGGTTTTTGTGAATAGTGTTCCGCTATCCAGTCAAGATTATTTAGATTTTGTAAAACATCGTAGTGCCATTGTCGATCAGCATAAATCGGAGCTTGATGCAATACGACAACTGCCTGATTTTCAGCAAGGTGATTCCAAAACAATCGAAAGATTTTATCGCATCTATTTCAAAAATTATTTTGCTAAACCTCATCTCGCAAATACATTAACATTAACAATGACACCACAAGCAGCGATCAATAATTTTAAAATTTATGACATGTTTTTTGATAATATCAATAAACATTCTTTTAGTTTATATGGAAAATTGCAAGCTATTGATAAATCATCTTTGATTATATCTGGTGATAAAGATGTCATTCCTTTGCATTATATGGAGCATTTGCATCAATCTATTCCTTCTTCAAAATATATAGAGATTAAGGATTGCGGACATTTTGCGTATATCGATCAGCCTGATATTTTATTTGATGAAGTAAGAAAGTTTATTTTATTATAATCGATGCGGATATATCATTATCAAATCATGAAGTGATGATATTAGATGATGCATTGAAAAAAAGGGGGCATTGCTGGATCAAGGTATAATCCTAATCAGATGAAATTTATTGATAGATGATTGATAAGAATAAATATATGATTTAATGTTATCATGAGTCATATTGTATTGTATGCTCATGATTTAAGTTTTCCTGCATGATCCGTTATTTCTTCTTCTTTTTTTACAGGTTCTTTATCTACCGTTGCCGCCGCCTTTTCTTTGCTTAATTCTTCAGTATGAAAAAATCCCAAAGGTGTTTTTTCTTTTTTAAATAATTCTGAATGAGATTTTCTCCACGATTTGGCAAGCTCTATTGTTTCTGGTGACATAATAGAGTCGTCGGCAAGAGAAATTTGCATGGCCGCTTTTAATAGTGTAGCAATCGCTGCTTCGTTATTGCGCTTAAAAGCGAGGTCTAATGCTGTTTCGCTTTTATTATTTTTATGTGTAAGATTTGCCTTGTTATTTATTAACAATTCAAATAATTCAGGTTTGTTTTTGGTTTGTGTACTAAAGCATGCTATCAACAGGATTGTAGAGTCGTCTCGTTTATTTATTGAATTGACATTAGCGCCATTTTGAATTAATTCTTTGACTATCTCAAAATTCCTGGTTACAAGGAGTGGCGTTAATTCATTATTATCTGCTAAATCAATATTAGGTTTCAGTTTAATTAATTCTTTTACTATCTCTAGGTGTCCTTTTAAACAGGCTATAAAAAGCGGTGTAGCGCCGCTTTCCATTGCTAAATTGATATTAGCGTTATTTAGAATTAATTCTTTGACTGTCTCAAGATGACCTTCTTTACAGGCTAAAAAAAGTGGCGTAGCACCGTCATTCATTATTGAATTGACATCAAGTCCACATTCAATTAATTTTTTGGCTATTTCAAAATGTCCATTTTCACTGGCGACATGGAGTAGTGTTGCGCCATTATCCATTACTAAATTGATATCAGAAAAATTTTCAATTAATACATTGAATATATTGAAATGCCCATGTTGGCAACTCATATAAAGTGGTGTAATGCCGTTCACTGCCGAATTGACATCAGCGCCATGTAGAATTAATTCTTTGACAACATCGAAGTGTCCATTTTGACAAGCGAGATAAAGCGGTGTAATACCGTTATTCATTTTTAAATTGGCATCAGCACCTTTTGAAATTAATTCTCTGACAATTTCAAGATGACCATTTTGGCAGGCTACATGAAGCAGTGCGGCGCTATTGTTCTTTTTATGATTGACATCAGCACCATTTCGAATTAATTCATGAAATATCTCAATGTTGCCTTCTTTACAGGCCATAAAAAGTGGTGTGGCGCCATCATTCGTTACCGCATTGACATTAAGCTCACATTGAATTAATACTTTGACAATCTCGAGGCGTCCGTTTTCACAGGCTTCATGAAGCAGTGTGGCACCATTTTCCATTACAAAATTGACATCAGCGTTATTTTGAATTAATTTATTGACGATCTCGATGTGTCCATATTGGCAGGCGATATAAAGCGGTGTGAGGCCGTTATTTATTGTTGAATTGACATCAGCACCATGTTGAATTAATTCTTTGACTATCTCGAAGCGTCCATATTGGCAGGCTATATAAAGTGACGTGATGCCTATTCCTAAATTGATATCAGCGTGACTTTCAATTAATTTTTTGACAATGTTGAGATGTCCATATTGGCAGGCGATATAAAGCGGTGTGAGGCCATTATTCATTGTTGAATTGACATCAGCACCATGTTGAATTAATTCTTCGACGATGTCGAGATGTCCACCTTGACAGGCGATATAAAGCGGTGTGATACGATTATCGATTGCTAAATTTACATCGGCTCCATGTTGAATTAATTCTTTTACTATCTCGAAATGTCCATTTTGACACACCATACAAAGCGGTGTGATGCCGTTATTCATTGCCAAATTAACATTTGCGTTATTTCGAACTAATTTTTTTACTATTTCAAGATATCCATCTTTACAGGCTGCAAGAAGTGGAGTAAGACCATCAGTTCTCGGTAAATCGACTTTAGCATGCAGCTCAATTAATTTATTGACGACATTAAGGTGTCCATATTGACAAGCCATGGAAAGCGGTGTTGTCCCATCCTGCATGGTTGAATTGACATCGGCACCATTTCGAACTAATTCTTCGACAATCTCAAGGTGTCCATATTGGCATGCTACATGAAGTGCTGTAGAACCGGTATCATGCTTTGGTAAATTCACTATAGCGTTATGTTGAATTAATTTTTTAACAACATCGATGTGTCCACTTTGACAGGCAATATAAAGCGGTGTCAGACCATTATTCATTGCCAAATTGACATCAGCGTCATGTTGAATTAACTCATCGATTATCGCGAGATACCCACCTTGACAGGCTACATAAAGCGGCGTGGCTCCTATATATGTTGCTGAGTTGATATTTTTAGGATTTAATTTAATTAATTTTTTAACCTCATCGAGGTTTCCGCGTAGACAATTTAAATAAAGTAATGTCGCTTTGTGGCTATTGGCATTTTCAGCTTGCTCAGATTCAACAGGATAACTTGCATTAAAATCTTTTAATTTTTCCTCAAATAGAGTATCCCTATCTGTTGTTAATATGCTGGTATTAAAAACAGTGTATTGACCTGCATCGTCCTCAAATGAACGCAATATACTATTAGCCAAATTGTGAGTATTTAATTTTTGGTAATAAGATGATATTTCAGGATGATTTTCAAAATCATTTGTATCTACATAAATCCAGCATTTTTCTTTTATATCGTAGGATAGACTAATGCTATGATCATCTGAAGATAATATAATAGGAACCGATTTTTCAGTTGTAGAAAGAATATTTTCCAAATCCTCCAGATAGTTTTTTAATTTATCTGTTTTTAAAATATAATTTTTATTGAGTGGTTGATAAAGTTTGGTGTTTTCTAATGAAGTTGGTTTGGCTATTTTATAAATTTTTTTAATCTTATGTTGTGCGACATATTTATTATTAAAAACATCCTTGTATTTTTGTGGGTTCAGATATAAGCTCAGCCCTTCATAGAAGGAAAGTATTTCTAATAAATTATCGTCTTCCTTTTTCCTTGCTTCGTCAATTATATTTTTTAAGCCAGTAAAATTATTTTTATATTGTTCAATTAATTTTAATCTCTCGTAAAATTTTTCCGTATCTTGTGCTAAAAAGGCCTGTGTCCACATCGCAGAAAAGCCATGACATAGCCCTTCTTTATCTATTGTTGTGTAGCCTAGTAATTGACCTAGTTCAACCAAATCGTTATGCGTGAGTTTCATAATAATCCTGTGTTTTGTGATATTTATGATATAGTTAGTATTTAAATATGTTGATGGATTATATGTATATTATATATGAACAATTTTGGGCTGTATTAAAACGATTATTATGGGGCATATATATTACGATATCGGACAATATGAATTTACTTGATTTAAAAAATCATCAGTTATAGATTCCGCAACTGTCGTATTATGGCTATTATTTTTTTGAATGAATAAATTAAACCCTTCATTTAATTTATTCATCTCTTGATTACGCACGTCCAACACATCTTGATATAAATCAGGATGCTCTGTTGCCATCCTGTACATCCAATTATTTGAAAAATAAATAGGATGCAAAATTAATCCTGCTACTATTTGTGTACCTAACTCCTTAAAATGACTTGTACGTTGCAGACATTGTGAAATTTCTTCTGGTTTATCATCAAGTAAAAAAGTGTATTTGGGTATGGTTATTCCTTCGTTTACTTGACCTTTTTTTTCTAAATAAATAGCATCAATTTTATAATTACTACAACCTAAAAAACAATTTTTATCGATATTAATAGTAATAGAATCGTTTTTGTAAAACTTGATTAAGTTAGAAACAAAAACAAATGTAGGATCTTTTTCATAAAATAAATTTTGATTATTAGTGGTTAATTTACGTTGTGTGATTAATTTTACATTGGCTAAATGATTTTGTTTCAAAAATTCTACGGTTTTAGGTTTGGTCAAATAAACAGGTTTCTTTATATTGTTAATATATAATAAAGGATTAATTTGTTTTGAAAATTGATAATAATTTTCTTTATCGAGGCTTCTTTTGTTGACATGAGTATATGCTTCCTTAATAGAAAAATGATTTACAAGGTTGAGTATATCAGGATCAAATAAAGTTCCATCAAGATCAATTCGCACATCAACTTCATTTGGGTTTAATTTTATATTCGGTATAACAATTGGATAATATAATGTATCTAAATTGATAACGGTTACTTTTTTATTTTTATCATTAAATACATTCGCTAAAAATATATCATTTGTAATGATAATTAATTCATTATCAAGCGGAATTTTATGAATATTTTCTTTAGTTATATCAGAATAATTTATTAAGCAAGTCGATGATGGAGGATATAAATTAACATACTTTATGATATTGTCGTTATTTAAATTTTTAATATAATGCATTGATTCGGTCGACAATAAATTTTTTTTAAATATAGATGGCAGAGTGATGAGAAAAGACTTATCTTGAATATCTATTGTTATTCCTGCTTCATAATAAGGAATATTAAATTTTTTTAGAAAATAAAACCTAATATTGGGATGCATGATTTTTATATTGCCAACCCATTCATAAATAAGCGGGTTAATTTGAATAGGATAATCGCTGTTATTAGGATCCTTTGTATAGGCGGTATTGATGAAAAATACACATGGATCGATAACGATTGTCACTTCTGAAATAGTATCATTTAGTTTAGTTTCTATGGAATTGTCTTGCTTATTAAATAGAGTACTCGAGCAATCCGTTGTTATTATTTCTTTCCTCTGTGTCATAATATATAGACGCCGTGTAATAAGGGTATATTAAACACTTTATGATAAGTAGATTAAAGAAATCTTAAGGCGTCATTTTGCAGCCGTACTAATTTTATCAGACGCTTTTGTTTTGTTATTTTTCAGTACTTGAAACAAATTATCGTAAACATTATTTGCACTCCACACGTACCAGCCCGAAACACTTCTGGCATCTTCCACAGCTCTTATTTCTTGTAGTAAATATTGTTGTTTTTGTGTCCTGGTTGTTTTATTAATGTAATGGAAATTAGTCGCCTCAATGAAGGCATGTACTTTAAAAGGAGGCTTATCATCAAATTGTTCGACAAGTGCATTCAACGACTTATTCACTGTCTTATAAGGCTCAGCTGAATACTTTTGGTATGGCCAAAAATGCGATGGATAAACCATAGGGTTTACGCCATCTACACTATCAGAAAACATTTTGATATCTTGTCCAATGTGCATAGAAGGGTAATAACTGACTTCACCGAAAATATCGATTTCCATAGGAAGATTTTGCGCATTGATTCTTGTTCTAAACCATTTAATGACTTGATACACGTCTTTTGCATGTTGAGGATCAGCTCCAGATTTAGAGCTATAACGAATATAATCTAATTGTATTCCATCTGATCCAGATTTGATGGCATCATGAATTAATCGAAATTTCTTTTCCCAATAATTTTCTGAACGAATTTCTTGTTTATTGCCGCCATCAGTAAATACGACAATACGCGTAATGTTCTTAATGCCAGCCGCCTTAATTTTTGCAATGGCTTGAGCATAATGCGAACTATAATAATCATGGTCAATGACAAAAGTATTGATACCAGTCGCTTTAGCTTGAGCAATAAAATAATCTAATTTTTTAGGATTTTCGATTGTATATTGCGTTAAATATATTCCTCTATCCCAAGCAAAGCTCATCGTATTGATGATTAAGATCACAGCTGCATAAAGAATTGTTAGCATTATTCTTATCATATATAGACTCCCTTTCGGTAATCCATTTGCTTTATGTATATAGATTAACATAGGCTAAAAAACAGTTTTTTTATGCATTTAATTTTAAGATCAAATTAAATTTGATTAGTTAAATTTAGTATATTTTTTTTATAAGGTGTTTTATAGGATGAATGCGGGAAATCCCTGAAAAAATGAAATACAGTTGTATCGATGTTTGTATGGTATTAATAAATTCTTTATATAAATGAATGATAATTTGATAAGGTAAATAATTATTCAGATTTCTTAAGGTTATTGAATACCGCTAAATATTAAATAATTTTAGTTTCTTTGTTTTCTTAACTCATACGAGGGTAAAAATAAATATTTAAATAAATTATCTTGTAAAATAAATAACATAGAGTAAATTGTTTAACTTTATTTTATAAAAATTATCATAATATATCTATAATATATAAATAAACCCTAAATAGATCTGAGGTCTCCGGTGAAGATACTTGTCGCTGATGATTCGAAGACCAACCTTGCCATCATCTCAACTGCGCTAGAACAGTTGGGGCATACGGTTATTGCTACCCATAGTGGCGAAGAAGCTATTTCAGAATATGAAAAAAATAAACCAGATTTAATTATTTTAGATGTTGTGATGGAAGGCATGAGTGGATTTGAGTGCGCTTCAAAAATTCGCGCGATGAATACAGAAGAAAACTGGATTCCCATCATCTTTTTAAGCGCATCCGTTGATGATCAAAGTATTTCACAAGGTATCAATGCAGGTGGAGACGATTATCTTACTAAGCCATTTAGTCAGATTACCTTAGAAGCAAAAATTAAAGCAATGCAACGGATAGCTGAAATGAAAAAAAAATTATTATTAACAACCGAGGAACTAAAAGTATTATCTTCAACAGATCCACTGACAGGAACTTACAATCGTTTACAATTTGAAAAATCAATCAAAGAAAAAATCGCAACAGCTGATAGACAAAACCTAACATTAGGATTGTTATTTATTGACTTGGACCATTTTAAAGCGATTAATGATACATTTGGCCATAATATTGGTGACTTACTAATAAGAGAAGTGGCAGATCGAATAAAAGAATGTGTAAGAATCGATGATTTTATTGCAAGAATTGGCGGAGACGAATTTGTCATTATGATACTTGATAAAGACACGGCTCATACGGCTGAAGTTGTCGCAAAAAAAATATTAGATAAATTAGCTCAGCCATTTACATTAGAAAATAATACAATTCGAATTAGTTCAAGTATAGGATTGGCTTGTTATCCCTATAATGGTTTAACAAGAGATACATTAGTTCAAAGTGCAGATATTGCAATGTATCATGCAAAAGAATTAGGAAGAAATAATTTTCAAAATTATACAAATGAAATGAATCAAAAATATCGAAGACAAGTTAGTCTCGAACAAGAATTAAGATTCGCTTTAGAAAGGAGCCAATTATTTATTGTTTATCAGCCAATATACAATCTTATATCCAAGCAAATTGTTGGAATGGAAGGATTACTCAGATGGAAACATAATAGTTTCGGTATTATTTCGCCGAATATTTTCATTCCTATTGCAGAAGAATGCGGTCTGATCATGCAAATTGGAAATTGGGTGCTAGAAAATGTATGTCAACAAGGCGCAAAATGGAATGAATTAGGATTTGATCATTTTAAATTATCAGTTAATCTTTCAGCTCATCAAATTCATCAAAATAGTTTTATTGATACATTAAATAGTATTTTAATAGCAACAAAATTTTCTCCTAGACAATTAGAACTTGAATTAACAGAGCCTTCACTTGTCAGTTTTACAAATCAACTTAAAACGACTATTACTAAGCTACATGATATGGGAGTTAACACTACAATTGATGATTTTGGTACGCGATATTCATCTTTATCTTATCTTCGTTCATTTCCTATTTCATCATTAAAAATAGATAAAGAATTTTTGATCAACATCCAACATGACGTAAAAAATTCGATTATTGTTAAATCATTGATTTCGTTAGCTGTTAATTTAAATTTAAACGTGATTGCAGAAGGAATAGAAAACGATGAGCAGATTCAATTTTTAATTATAAATGGTTGTTTTCTGGGGCAAGGCTATTATTTATCAAAACCTATTAGCGCTAATGACATGACAAATCTTTTGATGAATGAATCTAAGAGTAATATTAATGTTATTCCATAATAGATAATGAGGTTGTCTATGAATGATAATGGCAAGGATATAACAATAACAATGTTAAGTGGGCAAGTTATAAATATGGCCGTTGGACTGGATATAAAATATGTTTATAAAGTCGTTTCTTTACCTTATTTAGAACCTATTCCAGGTAGTCCTGATTATTTGGTTGGATTAATGAATTTGGCAGGAGAAACAATTCCTGTTATCGACATTGCATTAAAATTAGAAATGAAAAGACAACAGAAATATACATTAAATACACCCATTGTAATTGTAGAATTAAAAAATACTAAAATAGCAATGCTGATTGATACGGTAAATGAAATTATTCACGTCAATCAATCTGAAATCAATCATCATGATTTAAATAATACGATGAAACAGTTTAGTACAATCATCGTTAACAATGCATTTATTCACATCATAGATATGAGTTATTTAGATTTTATGCTAAAAGAAGTCGGACTCTATTATTTAGGAGATAAGAAAAAGGAAACGGTATGAATGGAGATGCTATCATAAATAAACCGTCTATAAATATGGATGATATGATAATGGCATATAAGGACGAATATATTCTATTTATTCGTCAGAAATTAGGTATTGTGATTGGACATCAATTAAGTGAGATGATAAAAACAATTAAAGAAGCTTGTCAGAAATTTCATTGTAATCCTGAAGCTTATTTGAATAAATTAAAAGAATGTCCAGATGATTCCCCTTTATTAGAACATCTAATCTTAGGTATCACTATAGGCGAAACTTATTTCTTTCGTGATAAAAATCAAATGAATTTACTACGAAATTCAATTCTGCCTGAACTTATTAGTCATAAACGCAATAATAACGATTTCACGATAAGAATTTGGAGTGCAGGTTGTTCATCAGGTGAAGAGATATATACAATTGCAATGATACTTAACGATATCCTAAGTGATATTAAAGATTGGACAATCCATTTAATTGGTACAGATATTAATACTAAAGTATTACATAAGGCGATTATAGGAAAATATACTGAATGGTCTATGCGTTCTATTGATCAAAGAGAGAAAAATAAATATTTTAAAAAAGTAAGTAATCATTATTTATTGATACCCGAAATAAAAAATCAGGTTTATTTTTTCTATCTCAATTTAAATTCTGATCTTTATCCCTCAATGTTGAATCAAATTTATTCGCAAGACTTGATTTTATGTCGTAATGTTCTCATATATTTTGATTATGAATGTATCAAACATATCATGAATCGATTTCATGCTTGCTTACAACCAAATGGTTATTTAATGCTAGGTGCGTCTGATCCGGTGAGTCAACTCGATCTTAAAAAATTATATGTCATTAATAAAAATGCTTTATTAAAATGTGCATCAGATACTGATATTTCTGCTATCAATCAAAAACCTTTAAAACCGGAATCACAAATTATTCCTAAAACGATTAAATTTGAAACGAGACCAATTAAACATAAAACGATTTTAGTCCACCCTATTCAATCAATTGACAAAAAATTAAATGAATTAATAGGAAACCAGCAATGGCAGGCTGTTATTGATTTAATTGATAACAACATAACAACTGATAATAAAAATGAATTTTTAAATACTAAAGCATTGGCTTATGCAAATCTAGGCAAGCTTGATATCGCATTAAAAATAACAGAATCTTATTTAAAAAAATATTCAACTAATCAATATGCCTATCTTACTCATTCACTCATTTTATCAGAATTAAATGAACTGAATAAGTCTGAACAAGCACTGCGTAATGCGATATTTCTTGATAATCAATTTGTGCTAGGACATTTTCAATTAGGCTTGTTATTGCTAAGAAAAAAATTAATTTCACAAGGCGTAAAAAGTTTAAAAAATGCATTAAATATTGCAACTCACGAACAAAATACAAAAATTGTTCCTGGTTCACAAGGCATCACTTTTGGTGAATTTACTGAAACATTAAAACATGAAATTGATATTTATCAATCAAGGATTGAAGATCATGAACAGATTAAATGAAAAAACCAGAGTCAATAAAAAGAAGTTAACAGTAAATACGTATATGCCTAGCTTACCATCTGAAGTTAAAGAATTAATATTAAGAAGTAAATTATTAGCGAAAAAAAATAAAAAATCCGATGAAGAAATCGTTATTAATTATGTTAATTTCAGGTTAGGAATGAATGAGCAATATGGTATAATATATCAATCAGTCAAAGAAGTCATACCTTGTAAAAAACTCATTACCATACCACATTTGTCAGAAGAGATAGCTGGCGTATTTAATTGGAGAAGTAATCTTATTACTGTGATTGATTTAAAAAAATATTTTCATTTCTCTCTTGATACGAATACAAAAAATGGAAATGCTTATATTATTGTAATAGAGTCACATGGATTAACGATTGGGATGTTGGTCGATAATATACAAGGGAGCGGCTCTTATCTGCCTTCAGCACTTCAGCAGCCATTTCCACAAGGCGTAGGGATTAATCCTATATATCTACAGGGGTTAGATAGAAGTAAAATTAGCATTATTAATATTGATTATATTGCTACGGAGCTTAAGAAAAAATTTTTGAAAGAGGAGAAATGAACATGGATAAATCAAAAACCATAGGCGTACGAGGCAGATTATTATTCGGTTTTACAGGGATCACAATCATATTTCTGATCGCAATGTTTATTAATTTATCTATGTTAACCTCTGTCAGAAAATTTACAAATCAAGTCGTTAGTTACGATTTGCCATCTTATGATGCTACGGCAGATTTAAATGGAGCGCTTTATGCGACACAGTTATCCTTAGTCAATTGGATTCTAACAAATGATTCAAAATATAAGGATCAATTTAAATCATTATGGGATGTGATTGATAAACGAGTTACTTTGCTTGATCAATTAAGTGCTATGTCAGGTGTTAATGCTGTATCTTTTCAAAAAATGTTATCTGATACAAAATCGGATTTATCAGATTTAAAATCCTTTCAAACTCAATTAATTTCAAACCCAGATAAATTAAATGCAACAAAATTATTACAAGATGAAGTCAGTCCAATTTTCATTAAAACAGTTAGTCATATTAACTCTTTTGATGCTTCTAATACAGAAACCAATATGGCTAATTTACAATTTAATAAATTACAAAATGGTGCAAATGAGATTTCAACTCAATTAAATACCTTAATTATTGCCGCTTACTCTTTAGCCTGTCTTGGTATCATAGCGGCTATTATTATTGCTCTTTTGACTTCACGTTTAATTACGCGGCATATTAACTTATATAGACAATACAGTGAACGTATTGCATCAGGTGATTTAACCCATTTCATCAGTGTTGAAACCTCGGATGAGTTAGGGTTGTTGGGAAAAGATTTGAATACGATGACAGGTAGTTTGTCTTCTATTACCTCTGAAATTACAGAAGCCTGTCATGGTATGGTGTCAATGCTTGAAGAAGTAAGACATGTTGTCGATACACAATCATCTGGCGCATCAGAACAAGCTTCATCTATTAATGAAATTACGGCTTCTATTGGTGAAATTGAAAAAAGTACAACACAAACACTTGGGAAAGCAAAAGCACTTGGTGATGTGGCTAAAAAAATTAATGACCAAGGTCAGTCAGGTTTAGAGGCGGTAGAACAAAGTGTGCAAGGCATGAAAAATGTGCGTGATAAGGTACAACTTATTGCGCAGAGCATATTAGATTTGAGTAACAAAACACAACAAGTCGGTGAAATTACAGCGGTAGTTAATAATCTTGCTCAACAATCTAAAATGCTTGCTTTAAATGCATCAATTGAAGCCGCCAAAGCAGGTGAATCAGGAAAAGGTTTTGCGGTTGTTGCTGCTGAAGTTAAAAATTTGGCGGAGCAATCAGAAAGTTCTACCGAACAAGTTCAAAAAATTCTAGAAGAAATTCGTCATGCAACTGAAAAAGCGGTGATGGCAACAGAGGAAGGGACTAAAGGTGTAGATTATGGTACGACATTAGTTGAGCAAACAGGTGAAATTATACGTGGGCTAAATGAAGTGATAAGAGAAACTACGATGGCAAGTCAACAAATTGAGGCAGCGGTTAGACAAGAAAGTGCGGGGATAGAACAAATTACGGCAGGCATGACGGAGATCAATCAAGTAACACATTCATTTGTTGAAAGTGTTAAACAAACAACAGATGCAATGTCAAATTTGTCTACAGTTGCTAAAGATCTTAAGAAACATGTGGATGTTTATAAAGTGAGGGAAAAAGTATGATAACTACAATGGATAATTCACAAAAAGGGTTGAGCATACGCGGTAAAATGTTGATAGGTTTTGCTGCTATCGTCATTTTAAGCGTTATTTCTATTTGTTTTACTTGGGTTATTACCAGTCGTACTGAAAATTTTTCCAAAAATGTGATTTCATCTGATATCCCTGTTTATAATGCTTTAATTGATTTAAATACAGAATTGTATGAAACAACAATTTCAATTCAGTCTTATCTTATTACAAGTGATATTGCTAAAAAAAATGATGTGAATCAATTATGGCAACTATTAGATCATGAATCAATTCATATCGATGATCTGATGAAGAATGTTAATAATAATGAAATTATTTCACAATGGAATGAAACAAAAACGTCGATTACTGATTTAAAAAATACTCAGTTGAATATTATTAATGCGATTGATAATAAAAATATACCATTAGCAACGCAATTGTGGCGAACACAGGGTGAGGCAATAACGAAAAAAGTTACTAATTCACTTAATCAAATTAATCAACTCAATTCAAATTTAACTTCAACTTCTTTACTAGATAGGCAATCCGAGATATTGAAAAATGGTGAAAATCAGATTATTAATGATCTTTATTATCTTAAATCAGCTGAAATGATTTTGTTAATATTGAGTATTGCTGCTTCTATTATCATTGCCTTATATACAGCAAAAATAATTGTTAATCCATTAAAAAACGCAATACAAATTGCTAAAAATATTGCATCAGGGACGCGTGATATTCCGATTCAAATAACAACACAAGATGAAACAGGTGAATTGTTGTCTGCGTTAAATAGCATGCAAGCTTCGATTAAAGAAAATGAAATCAAATTAAAATTAAGTGAAGCCCATACTCGAGAATTATTTGAAAATGTCGTTAAGTCAGCAAAAAAATTCAGTGAACATAGTAGTAAGGTTTCGTCCGGTGATTTACGAGAAAGGCTTACTCTTTCCGAGCAACGTGATAAATCAAGTCACGATGTAATGAATCATCTTGCTAGTGATCTTAATAAAATGACAGATAATCTTTCATCTATTGCTAAGGAAATTACACAATCGTGTCATGGTATGGTGACGACTTTAGAAGAAGTAAGACATGCTGTTGATTCACAATCATCAGGTGCTTCAGAACAAGCGTCTTCTATTAATGAAATTACAGCATCAGTGAGTGAAATTGAAAAAAGCACGGCACAAACCATGGATAAAGCAAAATTGCTTGGTGAAGTGGCAGAACGAACACGTGAACGTGGTCAATCTGGATTGTTAGCTGTTGAACAAAGTGTGCAAGGCATGAAGTCTGTTCGTGACAAGGTCCAAATTATTGCTCAAACAATATTAGATTTGAGTAATCAAACACAACAAGTGGGTGAAATCACAGCGGTTGTCAATAATCTTGCTCAACAATCTAAAATGCTTGCTTTAAATGCTTCAATTGAAGCGGCGAAAGCAGGTGAGTCAGGTAAAGGGTTTGCTGTTGTGGCATCAGAAGTAAAAAACCTTGCTGAGCAATCAGAGGAATCGACTGAGCAAGTACAGAAAATTCTTGAAGATATTAAACGAGCGACTGAGAAAGCTGTCATGGCAACAGAGGAAGGGACAAAAGGTGTTGATTATGGAACAAACTTAGTTGAGCAAACAGGCGAAGTGATTCGCAGTTTGAATGATGTCATTCTTGAAACGACGGTTGCGAGTCAACAAATTGAAGCTGCTGTGCGACAAGAAAGTGCTGGCATCGAACAAATCACAGCTGGAATGAATGAAATAAATCAAGTCACGAATACTTTTGTAGACAGTGTCAAACAAACAACTGAAGCCATGGCAAATTTATCGGATGTTGCTAAAAAATTACAAGGCCGTGTTGATACTTACAAAACATAAAGGTGAATAAGGCATAAAGGTGATTCCTATGGGACTTGATCAAGATCAAATGAAACAATTATTAGTGATGTTCAGAGCAGAATTAGATGAACAAACACAGCTTATTACAAATGGATTACTTAAACTTGAGAAAGGTATAAAGGATGCAAATGAAAAATCAAACTTATTGGAAAGTATTTTTAGGGCGGCGCACAATATTAAAGGAGCATCTCGTGGGCTAGGAATTGAAGTCATAGGTGATATTGCACATCATCTTGAAACAATTTTTTTTAAAATAAAAAATAATTCAATCGCAATGACAAAGCAATTGATCGACCTTTGTCTTAATGCAGTTGATAAAATGCCTATCGCATTAAAATCATTTACTGACGAAACTCCGCTGAATTTTGATCTAAATACTTTATTAAAACAGTTAGAATTGGATCAATTAAATGAAAGTGCCGAATTGTCTGTTAACCCTAAAGAAGTAAAACCTGTGCTCGGATCTGAAGTAAAAGGAACTGATGAATCTGTTCGTATTCCTATTAATAAAATTGACAAAGTATTTGCGTTATTAGAAGAAATACAAATTAACAAAATAGCTATTGATGGAAATAATACTGAAATGAATCAATTATCCACAAAAATAAGTGAATTTTATTCTTTATGGAAGCAGTTGTATGATAATTCAAAAGTAAACAAAAAGAATGATTATCATGACATGACAACAAGAACATATGAATCAGCTAATGATTTTGTTATTAATACATTACACGCTGCTCAACATTTACAAAAATCAATGCAAACGCAATTAAGTTCTTTAGATATTTTAGCTAATTCATTACAAGATGAAATTCGTATGCTGAGGTTAATTCCAGCGAGTAATCTTCTTCATTATTTAACTCGTTATGCAAGAGATCTTACGCACGAATTAAATAAAGAAGTGGAAGTTATCATACATGGTGAAGATGTCAGGATGGATAGACTTATTTTATCGGGATTATATGATCCACTTATTCATCTCATCCGTAACGCAATAGATCATGGTATTGAGTCTCCTCAAATACGTGAATCAATAGGCAAACCTAAATCAGGACGTATTAAAATTGATGTGATTGCAGAAGCTAATAAAATTCATATGATGATATCAGATGATGGTGCTGGTATTGATATTCAAAAAATTAAAAAAGTAATTGAAGAAAAAAAATTTGCTTCACCAACAGAAATAGAAAAAATGACTGAGCAAGAAATCATTGATTTTATCTTTCGATCAGGATTCTCCACTAAACCTATTATCACAGATGTGTCAGGGCGTGGAGTTGGTTTGGATGTCGTTAAAGCTAATTTAACTGACTTAAAAGGAAATGTGTCTGTTACCACTAAATTAGGAAAAGGGACTACATTTGTATTAACCGTTCCTTTAACTTTATCAAGTGAAAGGGGTTTGTTGATTAAATTGAATGATCAAATTTATGTTATACCATCGCATGCGATAAAATCAGTATTAATAACAGAATCAAATAACATCTCAGAAGTTGAAGGTAGTCAGACTGTGATGATCAATGATCAACCTATACCATTACGATTATTATCGGATATTCTTTCACTTCAAACACAAGGTCTTATCAAAAAAGATAAATTATCTTTAGTTATCATGGAAAAAGAATGGCAAAAAATAGCATTTGTCGTAGATGAAATTGTCGGTGAGCGTGAAATAGTGATTAAACCATTAAAGCCGCCACTAATGAAAATTGAATATATTGATGGCGGCACTTTATTAGAACAAAATCAACTGGCTTTAGTATTAAATCCGAATGATTTATTAAATCAGGCGTATCAAACGCGTGTTAATCAACGTTTGGTTACACATGAAGAGTCCTTGCATATTAAATCTAAACCCCACATTTTAGTGGTGGATGATTCTATTACTACGCGTACCTTGGAAAAAAATATCCTTGAAAGTAAAAATTATCAAGTTACTGTTGCGGTCAATGGAAAAGAAGCGTGGGAAATATTACAAAAACAATCATTTTCATTAATTGTTACAGATGTTTCTATGCCTGTCATGGATGGGTTCACCTTAACTGAAAAAATTAAAAAAAGTGATAAATGGCATGATTTGCCTGTGATAATTGTGACTTCTTTAGGAAGTGACTCAGAGAAAGCACGTGGTGTAGAGGTTGGTGCGAATGCCTATATTGTAAAGAATGAATTTGAATCTGGTGTGTTGCTCGATATTGTTGAGCAATTGGTATAATACCATGATTAATATTCTCATCGTTGATGACTCTGAGGTTGAGAGAAATATATTAAAAAATAT
Organism: Gammaproteobacteria bacterium; assembly: GCA_013288125.1. Taxonomy (GTDB): domain Bacteria; phylum Pseudomonadota; class Gammaproteobacteria; order DSM-16500; family DSM-16500; genus Aquicella. The sequence continues at coordinate 43,940 of JABDCN010000005.1, read as the reverse complement.
TTTTCAATCTGACAAAGAAATTAATGTGATTGGATTTGCTTCAAACGGGAAAGAAGCAATTGATTTAAACGAAAAATTAAAACCTGATTTGATTACGATGGATATTCATATGCCATTTATGGATGGCATAGAAGCTATCAAGCATATTATGTCGCATCAACCAACGCCGATTGTTGTCATTAGTTCAACACTGAATAATAAAGAATTAAATACAACTTATCGTTCGTTAGATGCAGGTGCATTATGTGTCTTAGAAAAACCTGTTAATATTAATTCACCACAATTTGATACGTATATTACGCGTGTTACACAAACGATACGTGCAATGGCTGAAGTGAAAGTGATTAAAAGGCGATTTCATGTTTCAACTTTAAAATCTAAACCTATTCTTCCTAAAGAATATTCTCATCGTGATTATCAAATTATTGCTATTGGAACTTCAGTTGGTGGTCCTCAAGTACTAAATAAAATTTTAGCAGATTTGCCTGATCAATTTCCTATTCCTATTGTCATTGTGCAGCACATGACAGTTGGTTTTATGGAAGGATTTGTTAAATGGTTGGATGATCATATTCCACTTAAAGTCAAAATGGCAGAAGATCAAGAAATATTGCGTGGTGGGATAATTTATTTTGCCCCTGATCACCAACATCTCGAAATCATACGAAAAGGCCCTGAACAATTATCTGTTCAATTAACGCAAGGCAAGCCTGTTTCTGGTTTTTGCCCCTCTGCAACCGTATTGTTAAATTCTGTTGCAAAAGCTTGTGATAATAATGCCATTGGGATGTTGTTGACGGGCATGGGTAATGATGGCGCTAAAGGGTTGCTCGCCATTAAGCATGCTGGTGGGCATACCATCATTCAAGACCCGAGTAGTGCAGTGGTATTTGGTATGGCAGGTGTTGCTCAATCGCTGGGTGCAGTTGACAAAATTGTTGAACTCGAGCAAATATCACATTATTTAAAATTATTGGCTCCGCCTCATTAATTCTTGTCGATATAAAAATAACATGCTAACTTGTCATGATCATTTCATTATTATGACAGGGAAGTTATATGCAAAAAAAACTATTTCTCGCTTTCATCCTTTTATTTCTTACTCAGTTAGTTTGTGCAGCACCAAAACCAATCGTTTTATCTCCTCAACCAACGACCTGTGTCGTTTCCAGCTTTAGTAATACAGGCGGTCAGTATTGGAAAACCATTTCATTACAATTGACCAATAAATGCGGACAACCTGTTGATTTTCAAAATTCAACGATTACTTTCCTCGACCAAAGTAATTTAAATCAACCATTTTGGGGTAATTTTTCGCCGCTTTCCTATCCCGACAATACACTACAAATTACTTCACAGCCGCAAGCTGTTGGAAATTTTCTTTCGAGTTTATCGTTGCATTTTCCTTCTTATACAGGATCAAACAGTGTATTACCTAATGGTTCTTCCATTACAATTATTTATGGTGCACCTGCTGCAGATTATATTGTGGGCAGTACGAATGTTTACTTAAATACAGTGATTGGCCCAGGACAAATCAATTTAGTTAATAACTCAAGTCAACCAGCGAATGTCACACAAAATTATGCTGTTGTTAATGTCACGATGAATGGTAATCCAGTGACGAGTGTTCAACTTCCCTGGTCTGGACAAAAGATGATTCCGGGACTTGCACCTGGCGTATATAATATTTCAGCAGTGAATGTTAGTGATAGTAGTGGAAATGCTTATCAAGGCACAGCGACACCTGCTTCTGTTAGTGTGGCAACGGGTCAAACAGTTACTTCTACTATTTCTTATACCATCGTACAAAAACCGGCGAGTATTAATATTCAGACGCAAGCACTGCCAAGTGTACTCAACGGTTATACGGGTAACCCATCTGTGACGTTGAAACGTGCAGATACTGGGGCGTCTACTGTTGCAACAGCTAACTGGAATATGACAACAACAGTAAATTCATTAGCGAATGGTGTGACTTATAATTTTTCTACGCCCACTATCGTTTTTAATGGAAATAATTGTGTTGCAGCATTTACACCAACAACTGTTGTTGCAAGCAGTACTAATCCGACACCGACTACACAATTAACTTATACTTGCACGCCAGTCGCGCAAGATAAAGTGACTTTCAATGTAACAGGCGCACCATCGACGACTTCATCTGTCACTGTTACGTTAACACCCAATAATGGTTCTAGTGTCATTAATCAAGCGATTAATTTAAGTAATGGACAAGGTAGCTCAATTATTTCATTAGCAGATGGTGTTGTATTTACAGTATCCTCAACGCCAATCAGTGGTTATTCTGCGAGTTTTAGTTTGCAACCTTTAACTGCTGCACCAAATGGCACAGAAAATATTACTTACACAAAAAATACAACGAGTGCAGCAAGAATTGTCGGTTATTTACCTGGCTGGTTAACACCGCCGACGGCAGCTCAACTGTCTAGTGCAGGTTATACCAACGTCCTCATTGCATTTGGTGTGTTTAGTACGACATCACCAGGTCAAATTAGTTCGGGTGGTTTTACGACGATTACGCCAGACTATATCAAATCGTTGCAAGCTGCAGGTATTAAAGTGTCACTGTCTGTTGGTGGTGCATCGTCAAGTGTTCCTGATACAACCGTCAGTTTCGATCAAGTATTACAAATGGCTTCTTCACCAAGTGCATTTCAAACGACATTTATTCAATCATTACAAAGTTTAGTTACTCAATATAATTTTGATGGTGTTGATTTTGATATCGAAAGTGGATTGAATGGCGGTGGTACCTTTACCAACCCGCAAGGAGATATTGCTGTATTAGCTAATATTATTAATACACTGCATTCGAATAATCCTGCGTTTCTCATTTCACTTGCACCACAAACAGCAAATATTGCAGCTACTCAAGCTTATAATGAAACGTGGGCTAATTATTCTGCTTTGATTATGCAATCAGCTAACTCACTTTCTTGGGTAGGTGTGCAACTTTACAATACCGGTTGTATGCTTGGGATAGATGATGTTTGCTACGATCCTAATCTTACCAGTAGCCCTAATTTTTCAACGGCGATGGCAACAGATTTATTAGAAAACTGGCCTGCTAAAACGCCTTCTGGTCAAGCGACTGGTTTCCAACCTTATATCAGTATGTTAAATCCTTCTCAAGTGGTATTAGGCTATGTGGCGCCTAACTCAACGGGACAGGGGGATGGAGCGCCAGTTGTTCCTAACTCAACCATTAAACGTGCCATACAATGCTTAAGAACGAATGTGGCAGGATCAAACAGCTGTGATACCTACGTGCCGCCAAAGGCTTATCCTAACATTGGCGGGGTGTTTGATTGGCAAATCAATAATGATCAAAATAACAATTTTAATTTCGCAATGGGATTAAAGAATTGTGTATTGAATGGGACATGCAGCTAGACCTTTCAATATAATAGAAAAATAATAGCAAATAATGAAAAAAGCCCCGTTCGCGGGGCTTTTTGTTTTATATCTTATTGAATTTAATAAAAAAATATTCTTAAATCTTCGTCTATACTTAATGGGTGCTACTTTTTGAGGTATAGACTGTGCGTGGACATCAATCAGGTGAAAATGAAAACGTAAATGAAAAAGATAAAGATAAAGATAAAGATAAAGATAAGAGTAATGGCCATCCTAATGTACTCACGTTAGTTATGTTGGGTACGACGCATCACTCCGGAAAACTTGAGAATATTCTCACTGAATTTCATCGTTCTGTTGTAACGGATGAATCACATTTTTCTTATCTTATTGAAGGAGTAGCAGGTACAGCATCTACAAAGGAAATGGAAAAGAGTCCGATGTTAGGGACTTATGATGTAACAGGTGTTTTGTTACATCCTGATGGCAGCATAGAGGGTCGTAAAGAATTGCGTGACAAAAGTAATCGAGTATTAGAAAAACAAGCAATGATAACTGGCGCAGGAAGTGATGATGCGATTCATGAAGCATTACTGATTATTAATACTTTAATTGCGAATAATAAAATTCCACTTGTTATTAATATGGCAGGGTTTAGCCGTGGCGCTGATACCCTATTAAGACTTAGTAATATACTCAATGATATTTATCCCAAAGAGATAGTGAGTATTAATATATTTGCAATTGATCCGGTACCTGGACCTATGCGGCAAGAAAGTAAAAAAGCTTTTTTAGTTCCGCCCAATGTTAATACTTATGAAGCGGTTTACATGAATCATGAAGAGAATATTGCTTTACGTGTACAAGATCAAAGTCGCTTGATGGTAGAAAATACTAAAGAAACAAAAATGATAAGCCATCTTTATCATGGTGTTCATGAAAGTGGTTTACGTTTTATTGGCGATCCAAACGACCCAAATAATCCTAGAGCACATACACAAGATGCAGCGCGTTTAGTTTGGGATGATTTACGAAAATTTGCTCATCAACATCAAACGTTATTACATAAAGATGGATTAAAGTATATAGAACGTCAAATAATAAATGATAAAAAAAATTATGTGCCGCATGAGTCACATGAATTAAGTAATGAAGAGCGATTACAAGCTTATACACGTATGGTCATGTATGAAAAAGAGTATGCTAAATTGGGATTTCCTGGAAGTAAGCGGGCTCATAATACACATAAAGAAGATTATTTTCTGCATGGCACTAATTATTTTATAGATTTTCAGCATATGCGTTTGTTTGAACAAATGTATCCTAGAATATTTGATTATTTTTTTCAGCAAAATACAGAATTTGGTATTAAAAAAGATGAGTGGAATCCTGAATATTATTCAAACCCAGAATATGCTATTGAAAAAGACGAGTGGAATAATGTGGAGCTATGTAAGGAATTAAAAAAATTGTTATCAGACGATCCTATGCTAGCAACTACATTAAATGTCAAACTTAAATTAGATCCTCCCATTACAATGAACCAAACTGTACTGGCGCCGACGCAAGGTATTCCTGTGGGTACAATATTATATAGTAACACCAAATTAATGAGACGCTGGGATGCAATAAAAGCGTTAACCCAGGCTGTTTATAGAGGGTATGATAAATCGGTTGATCCTAAAATAGCATCACAATTATATAGGAGCACTTATGCTATTCTCGTTTCAGATTTGAAAGATAATCATAAAAAAACGATGATTGATAAATTAATGTTAGAGACTTATTTTCATTATGCAACAAATGATAATTTATATTTTAATAAACTAGCCGCTGTGATACGCAGTCATCAAAAACTCCCAGAAAAGATACCTAATGCTATTAATAGATTCATAGATTTCGTTAGGCAACAATTGGATCAATATAAAGCAAAAAATGATTATTACATGATTAACAAGTCTCAGTCATGGTTTGATTTTTTTGGTTTGCGTAAGGAAATTGATCCGCTAATACTTGCAAAAGTGAATATAGCGATAGAAATAAATAAACAATTGTCACATCTTAGGGAAACTAATGCAGATATTCACGCAGTCATTACTGTACTAAATAATGCTCTACATATGTCTTATGAAGTAAATAGAAAATATGAAATAGACAGTATAAGTAACAAGCAATTCACCGCGACAGAATTTGATAGTATTTTGAGGCGATGTATTATTGATATTACTGTTCCCGCTCATGGTGTACATCATGCCAATCGTGTGAAAAAAGTTGAAATTGATAAAGATAATATGAGTTATAGAGGTTTTACTCTCGTTGGGGATGATCAATCTTCTTCTCCTCATGGGACGAGGACAGCAACAATGAATACAACTACTACTACACCAACGATAGCAGCACCAGCGATAACGACGACAACTACGACAACACCAACGATTACGGCAACATCGACAAATCAAACAAACTCAACGACGACAACTACTACAGCGACACCAACTCGTCGAAAATGATTAAAGAATAAAACAAAATTTAATATAGTTTATTCATCATCAAAAACTTTTCCAATATCCAGAATATCTGAAAAATATCCGCTTTCAATAACACTTTCGTGAACACCATTGACATGAATTAAAATAGGTCTGCATGAAAGTCCTTTTGTACGGATTAATCTTTTAATTTTTTGTTGGACTTCCTCAATTATTGTATAACCAATAGAATGTCTAGAAAATTTAATTTCATAAATATATAAACAACCAAACCGTGTTTGCACCATGTAATCAATTTGGCAACCAGGTTGTTTGGATGTTTTATGTTGGAAAAAAGGGTTTTCAGAAATAATATCTTCTGGCCTTATTCCTGATATTTTCCATATGTATTGACGATTATTTAATATTAAATTTTCAAATTGCAAAGCAATAATAGCATCCCAGGCGGGTAATGCAGATAAAGATTTAAAATTAAAACTATTTCTTTCAATTTTTGTTTTATAATGATTAATATATTTTAAATAAAAACGTAAGTAATTATCACTCAATCTGTATTTACTTAATTTGGCATCTTGTCCTGATTGAAGCTGCCATGTGTAGTCACGTTTTATAAAACCAGATAATTCCAATTCAGTAAGATATTCTAAAATTCTTCCAGATAATTCTGTATTAAGTGATTCACAAATTGTAGTAAATTCTTTGCTCCCGCTTGCAAGCACTTCAACCAATTTTTTGTAAGATTCACTATTTCGTAAAAATAAACTAGAAAAAATACGATCAAATTCATCAACTAATAATGAACCCTTTGTAAAACAAATATTTTTAATATTATCTTCGGCGCTTAATTGAGAATTAATTTCTTCTAAATATCTGGGAATTCCTCCTGTAACAGATAATATTTTCAATTTTTCCATAGCAGAAATAAGATGTGCTTGCTTGCCCCAAAATGCCTCGCAGTCTTTTAAAGATAATTCGTCAAGCGTCAATACAAATGATATGCGGCCAACAAACCCTGTACTGGCTAAAATATTTTTTTCTATCCAAGAAGAGGCAGAACCGCATAAAACAAGGATGAGCTGAGGATTTTTTTTAAAATGGAGGTCCCAGGCATTTTTTAATTTACCTAAAAAATCCGGATCTAGTGAACCCATCCATGATATCTCATCAAACAATATTATTACTCTGCCTTTTTGTGTCTTATCAGCCAATGCCCAAAATAAATCATTCCAGTCATCTCTCTTTATTTTAGGAAAACCTTGCTTACTTAGTTGGCTTGCAAATTCGTCTCTTTGTGACTGCACAGTGGTTTTATCAGTAGGTGGGATACCTGAAAAAGAATAGAATTTATATGGGCTAGCAAATTCTTGAATAAGACGGCTTTTGCCTATTCTTCTTCGTCCGCGGATGACGATAAGCGAAGCTGTTTTCTTTTTAAGAAATCGTCTTAGAGTCTCTAATTCATGTTTTCTACCAATAAAGTTTGGCATATATAATCTTTAAAATCAGTTATTTACAAAAAAGTTCGTTAATTATTTCGGAGCAGTAAATTGAAAAAATCCTATTTACTGCTCCAGTATAATAGTTAATATTGGAGCAGTAAATAGGATTTTTTCAATTTACTGCTCCGAAATGACAGTTAATTCTGGAGCAGTAAATAGGATTTTTACGATTTACTGCTCCACGTTAAGAAAGTATGCCAACCTGGTTTGATGTCCTTACTTTAATCATCAAACTCCCACGATTTTTCCAACGCTTTTCAAACTCAGTAATCGACATTTGATTATCTAATCCTAATCTGGCAAGCCAAGGATCCATCAAAGTAATACAATCACTCTCAAGATTTTTAACTAAACTATAATGGCCTGCATCTTCATCCCACCACGTCACAAAAATGACTTCGTTTTTAGTAAGCGGTTCGATAAAGTCTGAAATAACTGCACCTTCAATCATATCGCAAATAAACCCATATTTTTTTGCAAGATTAACAATATGAATAGGCGGTGTATATCCTAAACGAATAGTTTCTAATTCATTTGCAAAATACATTTCACCTGGCGAATCACCTTTGAAATATTTAAACATGCTGTCAAAACAAGCAGCACCACAAGTGTGATCTAATGATTGAGCAATCTTTGGTAAATTTAATGGAATCATTTTTCAGAAGTCATCGTGATTTCTTTTAAACGCTGTTTCATTTTATTGATGATGCAGTCTAAAGCTTGTGTTTTAATCAGATGTTTAGGCCACATGGCAGCAATCGTATATTCCGCATCCCAACCGCGCGGTAGATGAGTTTCTATTTCATTACGACGACTATACGCCAAAAAATCAGGTAAAAGTGTCCATACCATATTGGATTTAATAGCGCGAATGGCGACATCATAGCTATCAAAAAGATTGAGTATTTTTGGTTTTATTTTTAATTTTTGAAATGCGGGATGCTTTTCACAATTTTCGATTCCTTGTGCGGCTTGTGCTGCAATAGCAGGATATTGGCCGAGTTCTTTCATTTTACGTTTTTGAAGAAAAGGATATTTTTTACCGAAACTAAAAATTAATTTTCCTCGATGAATAATTTCTTGTTCATGATTGGGGCCTGAATGTGGGCAAAAACAAAAACCTAAGTCGACTTCATTCGCGTTAATACGTGATAAGACTTCACCTGATCGTAGGGAATGAAGTGTGCCAGTCAAATCAGGATGTTGTTTTTGTATTTCCATCCAAATGGGCGTTAAAAATTCTGAACATAAAGTATGTGTTGCTGCAATTCGGTAATGTCCTTTCATTTTTAATTGATCAGATGAAAGTTCATCACGTATGCGCCCCACTTCGGTTAAAATAAATTCTGCTCGATCAAGCAAAATTTTTCCATTTGGAAAGATAGGATTATCTGTTTGCTATGATATTCGCTTTACAGAATTGTATCGAAAATTATTTAATCTTGGCGCAGAAATTTTTACGATACCAGCTGCTTTTACAATGAAAACAGGTAGAGCGCATTGGGAAGTATTAGCGCGAAGCCGCGCCATTGAGAATTTTTCTTGGGTGATTGGTGCTTGTCAAACAGGTGTATATCAAAATGGTCGATCGACTTATGGGCATAGCTTGATTATCAATCCATGGGGCGAAGTGATTGCTTCTTTAACAGATGGCGAAGGACTCATTATGGCAGAGATTGATTTGGAAATGATGAGAAAAATTCGCAGGGACATACCCGTTGCAGCACATCAAAAATTTTTTTAACTGTTTACGAGCTCTCTTCTTCCAACGTTGTAAGTGTTCACAGACTTAATTTAGGACGTTCCCTCTCCTCCACATTTTTGTGGAGGAGAGGGTTAGGGAGAGGAGGATTTTTTAAACTTCTTTATGACTCTCCAAAGGTAAACGTATACATTTCCAACCCTGGCCCGCTTGCCATTAATTGAAGCAACCCAGATTCTGAAGTACTAAGATCAATTAACTCATAAAGTTTATGTTGAGAAACGGTCACAACACTGTTTATTACATCTTTTCCTTTTTCATTAATAACTGATTCGCCATTTAATAACAATTTTATTTGGATAGGTTTTCCCGTTACGCTGCCCATCACAGCATAAACATGTTTAGCATGAAAATGAATTTTAATTACAGCATTATTTTCTGAAGATAGAATACGTTCAGCCATGACATTCCATTTTCCTTCTAGTGCCCAATGATTTTCATTTAAAACAGTAGGAAAATGATAATAAAATGATTGATCATGCTGCATTGTTTCTGTGCTACTGAAAGCATAGGCACGTGCATAACCTAAATAAGTTTCAGGTGTTTCTTGATTTAATAAAACCGTTTGTTCTTCTTGCGATTTTTGTATTGTTGGATTCAAGCCAAGTAAAAATCGAATATTATGCTCAATGATATCATCATCACCTTCCCCAACATGTTCATAAACCACCTCTCCTTTTTTATCAATTAAATATTGCGCTGGCCAATATCGGTTATAATAATTTCGCCAAGTTTGAAATTGATTATCCAAAGCAACAGGATAAGTTATTCCATTTTTTTCAACGCTATTTTTAACATTATTGTAATCACGTTCAAATTCAAATTCTGGTGCATGTATACCAATAATTACTAATCCTTGATCATGATATTTTGCATACCAATTTTTTAAATAAGGCAATGTACGAATGCAATTAATGCAAGAATAAGCCCAAAAATCAATGAGTATCACTTTATTGTTAAGTTGATTGATTTGTAAAGGTGGTGAGTTAATCCAAGCCGTAATCCCTTCAATGGGAGGAGCAGGGTAGGGTGTAATACCATTTATTAAACCAGCAGATTGCGTTTGATGAGTTGATGATGGAGAAGTGTAATTCGGTAATCCATAAGAAGCTGCCATCCAAATCACGCTGCCAATAATAATAACACCTAATATTTTACGAACTAAAATAGCATGTTGTTTAAAGATGGTAAGATGCGTCATAAGGGTCCGTCCAAATAATGCAATACATAACATGGGTATACCAGCACCCAATCCAAAAAATAAAACAATAAAAAAACTATTTAATGTACTTTGTTGCAAAACAATTTGAACAATGACTGCAGCAAGAATAGGCCCAGCACAAGGTGTCCAAATTAATCCGACAAGCGCGCCAAACAAGATGCCGCTTCCAAATCCACCTTTTAATTGATGCCCGCCAATTTGCGAAAATCGCTGTGTTAATAAACTAAATTTTTCAGTGAGAAATTCAGAGAGCATGATGACGCCAAACAAAATGAGTAAAGCGAATGAAATATTTCGAATGAGCGTAGGATCAATACCAGCATATTGAACTAACTCTCTCGAAAAAAAAGTGAATAACGTAAAGGTAAGAATGAAGCCTAAAATAATGCCATAAGGACGCTTATTACCTGCTTCAAGAGAACCAGAAAGAATGATAGGCAAAATTGGCAAAATACAGGGTGAAAGAATTAAGCCGATCCCTTCTAATAAAGCTAAAATCATCATTAAAAATGTATCTTCCATTGGTTAGCTCACATAAGTCCATTATTCTTATTGTACTATAATTTGATTTAATTATATATCAATAAGTTAGAATATAATGTCGGATTCGATATTTAGCATATATCATATATAATTACTATAAATAATACAGATTTTTTTAGAGGGGTGGTGTTTTATGAGATCATCAGAAGATAAAAAACAAGAAAGAGAAGAAATTGCAAATGATGCTGCAACAAGATTAAATGCAATTAAAAAAGATGTTCAATTGTTAATTGTAAAAATGGAATATATAGAAAAACGAATTTTATACATTGAAAAAGCACTTGCAGAAGTCAGATCACATACTAGTTTATACCCACATTTAGATTGTGTCATTGTATTAGGTAACCTAAAAAATAATTTTGATTCCATCTCTAAAAAAATTTTACGGGTTTACGAATTAACTAAAATGAACTCAAAGTTAGACATGAATGCTAGCCGATTACAAGAAAATCATCCGACGAGAGTACTTCGCGAATCTGTTACACGAGAAAAAAGAGTGACAAACGTTATAGATAATTTTTCAACTGTCATGTCAAATTCAGATTCGATGAAATTGTCTATCGGTAAAGGTACAACAAAAAAAGCGATAAAAAATTATAAAAAGGCAAAAAGTGAATTTGACCTACATGCGAAAATTGCGGTGAATTTAATTAAAAATAATTTTGATAGGTTACAAATTATTTCCTCTGAAATAGAAGCTTATTACAAAAAATATGTGGCAGATTTTGAAATGCCATATTCAACAACAAGCATGACAATTCCTACAACGACAACTCCGACAATAATGACGACATCGACGACACTTAATACAACACCTAATTATGCAAGCACAATGACAACAACTATTACACCTAGTACTACAACAACAACGACAAATATCACTTCATCGTCTACAACAGCTACCACGACCACAACGCCTAATAAAAATAAAATAGACAAAAAAACAATTAGTCTTAAAATACCTGATAAAACACATTCCTCTTTATCTTCTTCTCATAAAGCAAAATCAGCGCGTACTCATGGAGCAAATGTAACTACCCCTAAAGAAAAGAAACCCTCTCCTCGTGTAAAATCTGCACGTACAGATGAGCGTAGAGAATCTCCTCGTACTTTGTTTTCATCTTCTACACCTCGCAATAAAGAGAAAGAAAAAGGAAAAGATAAAGGAAAAGAAAAAGACACCTCGTATCAAAATACAATGGATAAGCCATAGATTTTCTGCAACAAACAAATCCTTTATTTGATAGAAAATAATAGATTATACTGACGGTTACTATTTTGGAGATAAATACAATGACAACAAATGTATTAGGTTATGCTGCGTCATCTGCAACTGCACCACTCAAACCGTTTCAATTTCAGCGCCGAGATCCGCGTCCTGACGATGTTGTCATTGATATTCTTTATTGTGGAATTTGTCATAGTGATTTGCATATTGCGCGTAATGATTGGGGTAGAAGTGTTTATCCTGTTGTACCTGGGCATGAAATTATTGGCCGCGTATCAAGCGTTGGAAAAGCAGTAAAACGTTTTAAACCTGGTGATCATGTTGGTGTTGGTTGCATGGTAGATTCATGCCGTCAGTGTGCATCTTGTTCTCAACAGTTGGAACAATATTGTCAACAAGGTGCAACGATGACTTATAACAGTGTAGATAGACATGATCAAATGCCTACTTTTGGTGGTTATTCAGAAAAAATTATTGTGTCAGATCAATTTGTATTGAAAATACCAGATGGATTGGATTTGAAAGGGGCAGCGCCTTTATTATGCGCTGGCATTACCACTTATTCTCCTTTACGTCATTGGAAAATAAAAAAAGGTAGTCAAGTCGCAGTTATCGGCTTGGGTGGTTTAGGTCATATGGCATTAAAATTGGCAAAAGCCATGGGCGCGCAAGTGACCTTGTTTAGCCGCTCACCTGGTAAAGAAAAAGATGCACGTCGATTAGGCGCTGACCATATCATTATTTCCACTGATCAAAAGCAAATGACTTCCGTCAATGGAAAATTTGAACTCATTATTGATACGGTACCTTACGCACATGATCTCAACGCATATGTTCCATCATTGGCAATCAATGGTACGATTGTTATCGTGGGTTTGCTTGGTAATCTTGAACCAACTGTAAGTACACCATCCTTGATTTTTGGACGTAAAGCAGTGGCAGGTTCGTTGATTGGCGGTATTGCGGAGACACAAGAAATGCTAGATTTTTGCGGAAAACATGGCATTACTTCAGATGTTGAAATGATTAACATACAAGATATTAATCATGCCTATGAACGTATGTTGAAAAGCGATGTGAAGTATCGTTTTGTGATTGATATGAAATCGTTAAAAGGATAAATGAACTCTGTGCATGACAAAAATTTCGGCCGGTCGTCCTGAGGAGGGCTACGCCGCGCTGCTTAGATTCTCGTAGATTCCTTACTTCTTACTTCTTAGATTCTAATTTGAAATGCAACTTTGATTAATTTTTAATCAGCTATTAAACTGATTATTCATTATGACAAGGAGTTGCATATGAGCCATAAACATCTTAATTACCTCATGAGATGTCATATTCTGGCACTATGGAAAGCTGGATTTAATCAGAGCCAGATTGCTAATGAAATAGGCGTACATAAATCCACAATTTCACGCGAATTTAATAGAAACTTAACTCGTATACAAACGCGTTGGGGTTGTTGGGCCTATAAACCTGATTATGCGCAACACTATGCAGATGATAGGCGCAAGGCCAAACGACATTATTATAAATTCACCGAAGAAGTTGCGGAATTTGTTAGGGGTAAATTAATCGCTGATTGGAGCCCGCAACAAATCAGCGGTTACGCAAAACGCTGGAAATTATTTTCAATAAGTCATGAACGTATTTACCAATTTATTCTTGAAGATAAAAGAAATGGTGGGGAATTATATAAACATCTTCGGCATAAAAATATAAAATACAGAAAGCGTTTTGGTAGCACACAAAGATCATCAATAAGAAATCGAAGAATGATAGATGAACGTCCAAAAATTGTTGATAAAAAAAGCAGAATTGGCGATTGGGAAATTGACACTATTATTGGTAAAAATAAAAAGCAAGCGATATTATCGATAGTTGAAAGAGTGTCTAAATTTACAATCTTGAAAAAGCTTGTACATAAAAACAGTGACGTCACAAAAACTGCAATGATAGAAGCGTTGGCAGAATATAAAAATCATGTTTATACGATAACGTCAGATAACGGAAGTGAATTTGCAAAGCATGAAGAAATCAGCAAGGCACTCAATACAGATTTCTTTTTTGCGCACCCGTATTCTTCATGGGAGCGTGGATTGAATGAAAATACAAATGGCTTAGTGCGACAATATATTAAAAAAGGTTCACAATTATTAGATGTTACTGATCAATCCCTTGCTATAATAGCTGATAAATTAAATGATAGGCCGCGAAAGACACTGGGCTTTAAAACACCCAGAGAAGTTTTTCATAAATGATTATCGGGGGATACTTTGCCAATTATTATTTTACCCATGCATGAGGAAGATATTCATGCTGTTGCTAAAGTACATGCTAAGCAATTTGCAAGACAAAAAGATTCTGTAAGGTGGATAAGTTGTAATTTTGCAGCCTATCCAAGAATTATGATGTTTGTTTCGAGAGATGAACAAGACAACGTTGTTGGTTATATTCAGTGGATACAAAAAAGTGGATTTAGAAAAGAATCAGTAATTGAGCTTGAACAAATCGCCGTGCTTGAAAAGCATCAAAGCAAGGGAATCGGTACGTTACTGATCGAAAAATCCCTGAAGTATCTCAAAGATTATCTTGCAGATACAAATTCCAGTTTAAAGGCCATTCTTGTGACAACACGCACGGATAATTTAGCTAAATCATTATATGAAAAAGTATTGAAAGCAAAAGAAATTGCCGTTATTAAAGATTTATATTCGCATGATGAAGTTATCATGTTAGCCAAAGATGTATAATAAGAAATAGAGTGGTTGCATTTACGAGTTGAATCCGCGTCTAATTTGAAATGCAACTTGTCCGGTAACTCGCATTACCGGCTTAATTAGAATCTAAGAAACTAGCTCGAAGTGCAAGTTTTTAGTTACTAACCTTTTGATAATTTCACTTATAACGTGTTTGCCGTTCTCGCAAGGTAATTAAATTGCTCTGTTGCTTTATCAGTAAACATAGACAATCTTGAAGTTGAAATAGAAGATGAATAGACAGGCTGTTGTTGATAGACAGGCTGCTGTTGTTGTTGATAGACAGGCTGCTGTTGTTGTTGATAGACAGGCTGCTGTTGTTGTTGATAGACAGGCTGCTGTTGTTGTTGATAGACAGGCTGCTGTTGTTGTTGATAGACAGGCTGCTGTTGTTGTTGATAGACAGGCTGCTGTTGTTGTTGATAGACAGGCTGCTGTTGTTGTTGATAGACAGGTAGCTGCTGCTGTTGCTGATAGTCAGGCTGCTGCTGTTGCTGATAGACAGGCTGCTGTTGTTGTTGATAGACAGGCTGTTGTTGTTGATAGACAGGTTGCTGTTGTTGATAGATAGGTAGCTGTTGTTGTTGATAGACAGGTAGCTGCTGCTGTTGCTGATAGTCAAGCTGCTGCTGTTGCTGATAGACAGGCTGCTGCTGTTGTTGATAGACAGGCTGCTGTTGCTGATAGACAGGCTGCTGTTGCTGATAGACAGGCTGCTGTTGCTGATAGACAGGCTGCTGTTGTTGATAGACAGGCTGTTGTTGTTGATAGATAGGTAGCTGTTGTTGTTGATAGACAGGTAGCTGCTGCTGTTGTTGATAGACAGGCTGCTGCTGTTGCTGATAGTCAGGCTGCTGCTGTTGTTGATAGACAGGCTGCTGTTGTTGATAGACAGGCTGCTGTTGTTGATAGACAGGCTGCTGTTGTTGATAGACAGGCTGTTGTTGTTGATAGACAGGCTGCTGCTGTTGTTGATAGACAGGCTGTTGTTGTTGATAGACAGGCTGCTGCTGTTGTTGATAGACAGGCTGTTGTTGTTGATAGACAGGCTGCTGCTGTTGTTGATAGACAGGCTGTTGTTGTTGATAGACAGGCTGCTGCTGTTGTTGATAGACAGGCTGTTGTTGTTGATAGACAGGCTGCTGCTGCTGTTGTTGATAGACAGGATAATCAGGTTGAACTTGTTGTTGATATTGAAGATGAGAATGAGCTCGTTCTACTCGTTCTATCTGTGGTTGTCGTTCATGTTTATTTTCTAGAGAACTTTTCTTTTGTCGTTTATTATGCCCTGCAGCATCTTCTGTTGTAGCTTGATCTTCGAGGTTACGTCTTTTTTTGAGTCGCTGTACCTTACTCTGTGCCCAGAGGCGCTGCTGTGCCAAACGGCGCTCATGTTTTGTCTTACTTAACTGTAATAGATTATAATAAAATGTTGACAAATGTCAACTATTATCAACAAGTGATTCTTAGTTAAAAGAAAGTAATTATATATAATACATAAGGTTAGATTTCAACCGGAAACTTTTCCTTAATAGTCGCTTCTAAATCGACATCAAAATGATTCGCCAGTATCAGCGCATTTCCCACAAGCACTGCAATATCAGCCGCAAATTTCTTTTTTAATTCATCAATTGAAGATTTACGTTTTTTCTCTGACCCGCGAAGTTCAAGAAAAGACCGTGATAATTCACCTAATTCTTCTTGCATTTTAAGAAGATAAAATTCATCGTAGCGACGAATCTGAAATTTGTCCGCGTATTGACCCCATGCTTTATCACAATGTATTGCTATTTCTTTAAGATTCATGTTTCACCTCTCGTTTAATTATAATTGCACCATTAAAAATGAAAATTTTCTGTATGAGACTCCCCTTTTCGCCCTACATAAATAACCTTTTTACCATCAAGATAAACTGTGTAACTTACCGTGCCTGCTGCAATAATTTCTCTCAAAAACATTTGATAGTCGATTTTACCTTGCTGATTAGCACGAATGGCTTCAATGACTTTTACTTTATCAAAATTTATCGCTAATGCAGGGATATTTTCTATTGTCATGCGCTCAGTATAAGATTCGCCACTATGAAAATAATAAGTTATTTCTAACTTCATCAGATCAACATCATATCGCTCAATACTAATTTTTGATAAATTTTGTATTCTTTCAGGAAACGATACTTTTTTATTTAAACATTCTTTAAGAAGATTAATATCAATCATAATTCACCTCGTTTTATTTTGAAAACCATCCGCCCAATGACTCAATGCCAGCATGTTCCAACAATTTCTTTAAAATTGATTTCAGATGCTTTTTTTCATCCTTATTAAGACACGAAAAAAATTCTTTTTCATTGAGTTCAGCTAATTGTGCTAATTTCGGTGTTAACTCCTCACCCTTTTTTGTAAGTCTCACAATACTTGAGCGTCTGTCCTTTCCTGGTTGTCGAACAGCTAATCCATTAGCTTCTAATTTATCTAAAATACGAGAAACAGCGCCCTTGTCTACTTCAATAAAATTCGCTAATTCAACAATATTGGATGCATCTTCATTATATAAACTAATCAAAATACGCCATTCAAGAATGGCAATATTTTGTGAGGCTAATTTAGCGAGAAATGAAGAATGTACTTTCATTCTTAATCTGCTTAACCAGTATCCAATATCGTCTTGTAAGCTGTGCTTATATTTAGTCATGCGATCATTATAGTTGTATTTTCAACTGTTGTCAATACAACAGTTAATTGTCGTATATTTTATTATAACTTATTGATTTAAATGGGAGCGATTCGTGTATGACTATTACAAAACTGTAATCATATTGACATATATAGGACAGCAATTATTGCGTATAATACATCTCAAAATTGAAATATTTAAAACGGGATGGTGCCAATATGCGCTCAACTGATAGTTTACCTCTGACTTTCAATTTTTATTATGCAAATAAAATCTACCACGCGAATAGAAGTAATATCATTTTTGATAAGGCTGTTGTTACATTCGATTTTTCTGATAAAAACATAGTGAGCTCATTACTAATAAAAAATTTTTTAGACACAGAAAATGACTCAGCAACGCTGTTTAAAAATACTTTAATGAGCGAGAATAATCAATTTAATGAATTTGGCACTTTATTTTTCGAATGGTTTTCTGATTATACAGCTAATAGTTTTATCATATATTATAATAATTATGTATTACTAAAAAATAATATTGCCAACATTATTAAATCGTTTAATCAAATTAATGCTGCATTAAAGATAAGCGATGAATCAACCTTACAGATAGACTCACTTATTTATAATTTACTCGCTTTAGATGAATTAATTAATCATATTAATTTGATGCCATATGCTTTTCTGAGCCAAGAAGAAAAAGAATGGCAAGAAGACTATGTTAAAGAATTTGCAGTCAATTACAAAGAAACACTAAGAATTATCCAACATGCATGCGGTTATCTTTACAACCTATATTTTTTACCAAATGACTTACAGCCCGGTTCAATCACCGCAATGTTGCGTTCACATTTCTGCAATTTATTAAATATTTTTACCGAGCTTATTCTTGAAAAAAATCAAGTTCAGAAATTAGATGAAACGATTAAAGAAAAAATATTAACTATAACAATACATCACATTGACTTTTATATTATTCATAAAAAACCCAAACTGCTTATTTTAAAAAAAACTGAAATTTTGCAAACCACCTATCGTTTACCATTAACGCCTAACGTCTTAGTACAATGCATACAATATTGGATGACTAATAATAATTTTTACTATCAACTAACCCATCCCAACAATTGGTTCTCCAACGATAATGATTTCATTGATAAGCTCATTAATCTTATCAATCAATATGGTGACAAGATGCATGACGAATTACCTGATCATGAACTCAGATTGCTTAAATTAACGATTAAAAATGAACATCGAGATATGAAAAGCATTTATGAATTAGGTGATATCGACAAGGAGGTAATAGCAGCCTTATTACGCACATCCAGTCTATCTTCTCAACAATATTCACAGTTGAGATATGCTGAAATAGCTTATTTTTTATCGCTAGATGAAGCAATAAAAAGAAATTTAACATCTAGTCCAACTGACACATTCTCCCAAGAAATTTTGAATGTGAGAGCTTCACAATTAAAACGGAGCGGCTGGACGATGATATTCCCGATGAATCTCTCTAGAGCTGAACGTTTATTATTACAAATCCAAGATAAGCATGAACGACAACCCGATTTCTTTTTAGATGATAAAGATATTGATACATTAAAAAGATTATTAGCTGCTCGCTGGAGGGAGAAATGTAATTACCATATTGAAAGCGCAGAAGAAGTCGCATTTAAAACATATTGTTTTAATCCTTCACGACACGACAGAGTATATATTGCATTATCTGAAATACTAGCCATACATTACCGAAGTAATCATCATGATATATTAAACCATGAATTACTCATGCCTGGTAATTCACATTTTCTCTCTGCAAATCAATTAGTCACGACAAAGTTACCCGAGTCTATTGCAAGTTTGATTTATGTTTATGATGAAGATGAAACGCCGCATATTTCCGTTATCCCTTTAAAGGATCTGCTAACACTTCCTAGCGGTTATGCTTTAGATTTTAATTGGATATTATTTGATTATCAAACTAATAGAAAATTAGATCATCCTTACACGGATCAGCCATTTTCTAATGAAGATATATTGTATATTTGTCAGCACCAATTGGCGGCGCCCTTATTAAATTGTGTTGCTAAAAATTTTCATACTGGTATTACTCAAAGAGCGTTGAAATTATTGGTAAACTATTTGAATGGGGTTATTTTTGATAATGGTTTTACAGGATATTATTCTAGTAAACAAAATAGTGCTGTTGTAAAAGCATATGGAAGATTTGTTGAAGAAATGAATAAATTAGATATTACTGAACGTAGTTCTTTGCTGGCTGAACCCATACCTGGCAGCTCGCATGATACAGTAGAAACCATTCTTGATAAATCAAGAGGAACGTGTTTAACATACCGAGGTATATCACTAGCTAAAGTAGTGCTTGCTTATGAACCTATTAACCATGGATTACAGAGTGCAATATTAGTTGAAAAAGCATTAGAGGATGGTCATATTCATCATCGTAAGTACAATTCTACTTCTCACGATCGGTCTGAACAAGAAACATTTATTTTAGAATTTATGCAAAATAATAATGAATTGACAGAAAGAATGAGATATATAAGGTAATCGTTCAAAGATGCCTGAACATTTACAATATAAGGAACCTATGATGCCAAACAAACTGAGACCCTACTCTTTCCCTCTTATGATGCTATTTTCTATTATCATCGGATGCATCACAGGTTACTTCATGGGTGAACGCGCCCTCCTCTTCAAGCCACTTGGCGATATTTTTTTAAATTTATTATTTACCGCTGTCGTTCCTTTAGTTTTTTTTAGCATTGCATCCGCAATTACTCATATTGCACAAGCCAATAAAATGTTAAAAATAATTATTGCCATGTTTGCCACTTTTATTTTTACAGGTATTATTGCCGCGCTTTTTATGATCGCCATTGTCAAACTATTTCCACCAGCGCAAGGCATGATTTTACCACCAGGATTATCCGAAACAATTCAACCCATTCATCTAGCAGATCAAATTGTCAGTATTTTTTCTGTACCAGATTTTTTAAACTTACTCTCACATAATAACATGCTGCCATTAATTGTATTTTCTATTTTAATTGGATTTGCCACCATCGCAGCAAAAGAAAAAGGTAAAACATTCTCTTTATTTTTAGCGTCAGGTACTGCCGTATTTATGCAAGTCATCAGCTACATTATGTATTTGGCTCCGCTTGGTTTCTTTTCTTATTTTGCTGTTTTAGCAGGTCAATCTGGTTCTCAACTTATTCAACAATATTTGAAAATATTTATCATCTATTATGTATTCGCTTCTATTTATTTTGTTTCAGCATTTTCTTTTTACGCTTATTTAGCAGGCGGCATCACCAGTGTCACATTATATTGGAAAAATAATTTCCTCCCCATGATAACAGCATTTGCGACTTGCAGTAGTGCTGCTAGCATTCCAGCTAATTTACAATCTACGCAAGCGATGAAAGTATCGCCTGATATTTATGAAACGGTTATTCCAATGGGCGCTATGTTACATAAAGATGGCTCCGTATTAGGTGCTATTATTAAAATTGCTTTTTTATTTCAAATTTATGGCATGCCATTCAATAGTCCTTTTGTCTTGTTAATTGCTGTCGTGATTGCTTTATTAGTTGGTACTGTAATGGGCGCCATTCCGAGTGGCGGCATGTTGGGTGAAATGTTGATATTGTCTTTTTATGGTTTTCCACCGCAAAGTTTAATTATGATCGCAGCCATTAGTATTATCATCGATCCATTAGCAACGATGATCAATGTCACGGGTGACAGTGTTTGCAGTATGATGGTTGATCGTTTTCTTTTGAGGAAATCCTAAACCAACAATGGTTTGTCGGTAGCGCAATGAAGATTATAGGCAAGACAAAGCTTTTCAAGTAAGTATTTTTGGTATTATGATGCTGAATAAATGGTGGTGTATTTTTAAAAGGAAGTTTGCAATGCCAGGAATGAATAAAAGTTCCACTGACAGGCACACCAAAGGTCATGCTACACTGCTTTTGATAACGACTAGCTTGCTTGCCGCGACCTCCAGCCTCGCTAATTGGCACACGATAGGATCTCTTGCTACTGGTTTTGCGATTTCATCAGACGCAGGCCAGTCCAAAACATTCCCCATCATTAATCCTGTCACTGATGAGTTTTTTGTCTATAGCGCAAATCATTCAACGCAAACTGCTGGCGTCATTGATGCGTTCGTTGGCGGTGAATGGACATTGAGCCCACAATTTGCATTGCAAGCAGGTCTTGGCTATAACCAGGCGTGGAATTTGCATGCAAAAGGATCCTTACTTCAAGGTACAGATCTCCCGTCAGCCGATCGATGGACTTGGCATTATAATATATTGACACGCCAACTATTGGCCGAGGGCAAATTGCTTTATCACTACACCAACTGTTATCACCCTTATGTCTTGTTTGGATTAGGCGCTGCTTTTAATCAGGCATCAGATTACAATACCAATGTGCCGCCCTTTTTAACTTTTACGCGTCAGTATAACAATAATAATGCCCAAACATCATTTACCTATGCACTGGGCGTCGGGATCGATATGGATATACAAAAGCATCTTCGTTTGGGGGTAGGTTATCGCTTTGCGGATGCAGGACAAGTGATGTTAGGGCATGCAACAATCGATACGACCAGCGTAAGCGGCACACTTTCACAGAGTCATTTTTACATCAATGAAATCCTTGCGCAAATTACCTATGTCAGTTGAGAGAGGAAAAGGAAGATGAGACCATCAACATGTTACGCCAGATTGGTTACCTTTATTTTGCCCTGTCTTTTTTGCATTGCGAGCACCAGTTATGGGCTGCCTTTTACGATTGTCCCCGCATCAACGTTACCGACTACTGTGTCTGTAGGCGGTACAGTTCCTGCATTTTATACTGTAACCAATAATACAGCACAGCCGCGATCAGGTAATTATGTCAAATGGCTGCCGCCGAATGTGACGCAAATGACAAGTGCTGGCTTATGTGGAATCTCTTTTAATTTAGGAGCCAGTGGTTCTGTCAATGCAAGCTGCGTACTCGGGCTAACCGTATCGGGCCCTGTAAATGCAAATGATCCTAATCCGCATCATCATCTTTTTGTTTGTTTCCCGGGCGGGATTACCTGTGCTGGAACAAATTATCCTTTAAATATAGCGGGCTCTACTACGTTAGCATTTGCTGCAGTGGGTGAATCCTTTAACAGTCTCGGCAGCAATGAGTTACCGCTCGCCTACACCAGCAGTGATAATGGACAGGATTGGACGCTAAGCCCCGCTTTTATTTTACCAAGCGGCCAAACGCAAGGACAATTATTAGACTTTAACTGCGGAGGCAACACTTGCACTTCTGTGGGCTCAACTTTTGGCATTAATGAATTACCCGTGGCCTACACCAGCAGCGATGGCGGAATAAATTGGTCACTGTCTTCTTCTTTTCTCTTGCCTGGCGGCCAGACAAGCGGATCCCTCTCTGGTATTGCTTGCGTAAACAACCTATGTGCTACGGTAGGAAGCTCGATTAGCTCCCTTAACTTATCCTCTCCACTGACTTATACCAGCAACAACGGAGGGAGTAATTGGGGATCGCCTTCCTCCCCTTCCTTACCTGGTAGTCAGACAGAAGGAATTCTCACTAGTGTTGCTTGCACAGGCAGCATTTGTACTGCTGTGGGCAACTCATTTCAATCTCCTAATATCAATTTCCTGCCCTTGGTTTATACCAGCAATAATAGTGGAAACAGTTGGACGCTGTCTCCTGCTCTTCCCCTTAACTTACCCCAGCCACAAGGAACACTAAATGGTGTGACTTGCATAGGCAGCATGTGCACTGCAGTAGGCACATCTTTTCAAGCTGGCGGCGGTAATCAGTTGCCCTTGGCTTATACCAGCAATGATAGTGGAAACAGTTGGACGCTGTCTGCTTCTCTTCCTCTTAACTTGCCCCAGCCAGAAGGACAACTAAATGCTGTAACTTGCACAGGCAACTTCTGCATTGCGGTGGGCACATCTTTTCAAGCTGGCGGTGGTAATCAGTTGCCCTTGATTTATACCAGCAATGATAGCGGAAATCATTGGACGCTGACTCCTGCTCTTCCCAACTTGCCCCAGCCACAAGGAATACTAAATCTTGTTACTTGCCTAGGCAACATTTGTGCTGCTATGGGCGAATCTTTTCAAGCTGGCCGCACCAATGAATTACCCTTGGTCTATACTAGCAATGATAGTGGAAACACTTGGACGCCGTCTTCTCCCCTTCCCTTGCCAAGTGGGCAGTCACAAGGGGCCCTGGGAGCCGGCGGATTTTAGTAGCCACTTAGTATCTGAGATGGCCGTTCTGAAAGCCTACTCTTTCCCTCTTATGATGTTATTTTCTATTATCATCGGATGCATCACAGGTTACTTCATGGGTGAACGCGCCCTCCTCTTCAAACCACTGGGCGATATTTTTTTAAATTTATTATTTACCGCCGTTGTTCCTTTAGTTTTTTTTAGCATTGCCTCTGCAATTACTCATATTGCAGAAGCCAATAAAATGATTAAAATCGTCGTTGTCATGTTTGCCACATTTATTTTTACAGGTATTATTGCTGCGCTTTTTATGATCGCCATTGTTAAATTATTTCCACCAGCACAAGGTATGGTTTTACCACCAGGATTATCCAATACAATTCAACCCATTCATCTAGCAGATCAAATTGGCAGTATTTTTTCAGTACCAGATTTTTTAAATTTACTCTCGCTACGCTCAGGATGACAAGCCAACTTAAAATGGCAATGTTGCGTAACATGAGTTATTTAATTAATAGCTTATCAACTATTTTCTCAATTAATTCAGACTTTGATGCTGAATTTGTTTTTGTTTTCATATTAGCTAAGTGTTTTTCTATCGTGCGCCGAGAACGTCCAAGTATATCTGCGATTTCTTTAGCGGTTTTTCCACGTATCAATTGATGTGAAATTATTTTTTCTTGTTTAGTAAAATAAATATCATCGAAAATCATTCCTGGTAAAAATTGATTATATTTAGCCTGCTTAATTTGTAATATTCCTGTTTGTGAGAGCAAACTCAAGGACTCTGCTAAAGAAATTCCATATTCATTATCATTATGTGTAAAAAGCGAAATACCGAAGACACCTTTTAATGTATTATCCATACCATACAAAGGAAATTTAATGGTAATAAAAGGGACTGTAATATCATCTAGCCGTGTAAAGGGCTCTTCTTTTATGATCATCATTTTAGTGGCAAGGACTTCACGGTCTTGTTGTGTATATTTTTCTGCGGTTTCCTTGCGCGCCAACTCTCTAACTGTCAATCCTGCAACATCTTGCATTGATGCTGCGTTTATTGCTTTTAGATCTGCTTCATTTGCAGATAGTAAACAACCTTTTGAATCGAGGAAGTAAATGCATAGAGGCGTGTTATATATTTTATTTAGTGAAATAATATCACTTGAAAGAGAATTTTCACTTCCATTCGTTAATTTAATCCCTTGGCAAAAACGTTGAATAATTAAATTATTATCTTCCTCAAAACAGTCAGCATTTATGTACATAATGATTACCTGTAGCAAATGTGTATAACACTTATTTTACATAACTATACAGACACAAATAATTAAAGAAATAATTATTATGCATATTTGTGTATTTTTTAAGCTATGATTAAATTTTTTTAAGTATAATAAAATATCATTTTTTGCTTAAAATATTATTAAACATAAAACAGGGCAATGCCTTACCAAAAGCAAGACGAGCATTTTTTGTGCGTGGGTTTTCTTCAAAATAATGCTTGCTATGTCGTCTATACAAAATTACTTGAAGCTCCTACGATAAGTATTCGTAGGTGTATCATTTTCAGCGCTCTGAACCGTATTATAATATTCTTCCATTAAAGAATGTGCGCGAGATTTTTTTATGTTTTTCAATATATCCAAAAGAACTTCTGGCGTTATCGCTTTAGTAGTTGCCTTATATTCTAGCAACAATTCAAGTGTATTGTCCCTGATATCAATTTCTTCTTGAGTTTTATCTGAAAAGCTTGATGTACTGTATATTGTAAGAAAAGCATCTAATGCATTTAATGTATTTTGTTTACTTCCGACATAATCAGGGTTTGCTCCATATTCAAGCAGTAATTTTGTCACTTTATAATCAGCCAAAGTCCATTGAGAACCCAAGCCCAAAAAAAGTGACAATAAGCTTCCTGTACTACATTCAATGTTTGGATTTACACCATCATCCAATAATTGTTTGACAATCTCAGGATTAGCTACACCATCCTTATTGTTAACAAGCACGGCAAGCTTAAGCAGACGACTTTCCAAGAGCTCAGCTATTCTATATTCGCAATCGTTACCTCCACCCAAACGATAATTTCTTTTGAGAAATTTAATAAGCTCCTCAGTTGATCCTTGCATAAGATTCAAAAACTTCTGGAAGTGTTTCTTATTCCTTTCCATATAAAATGAATGATCTTTTACTTCACGATTTCCTATAAAAGCCTGTAATTTATAAAAACCTCTAAAGTGTCCTCTTCCTTTAGAAAGAATCAGCGTAACATCATCCACCTTGTGAACTGCAAGTATATTTTTCTTTTCTTTATGAAAGCCATGTATGCGAACATGATTTTTAATTTTTGATAAAATTGACGATGACGTGGCACGCTTTTCAATGGATTCTTGCTGTACTGATAGTGCATCATGATTATCGTTTTGGATTTGCTTAATTTCATCAATCTCATTTTTGTGAAGCTGAGGAAATTCACCGTATTGCATTGTTTCTAATGGTTTGAAATTCATCGCATCAATCTGCATTAATGGTATTCGAGAATTTCTGGATTTTGCTGAGCTTTCTTCGCAAGTGCTGCTAACATAAGAGCTTTCTTCTAAAAAGCTTTTTTCGCTTTTTTCGCTTTTTTCTACCCGCAAAGCACTCAAAATTCTGGATTGACTCATATATATTACCTCGTTTTCTCTGTTAATAATGATTCTTAAATAGTTATAAAATTAAACAATATGGCTTGCCATTAGTATTTTGCATATACTAAAAAATTTACTTTAATTTTTCTATACGTAAAAAATACTTAGCGATTCCTATGTATTAATCCAAATTCTTTCAGCATAATTTAAAGGATATTTATTTAGAATGCCTAAAGCTATATTTACCAAAATAACTAACAATTCACACTAAGTTTTTTTGATTGGATTGTACGAGATAGCTTGCTCAAATGCTTTGTGATAAATTCATTAATAACATTGTGTTTGTCCTTCGATTTATTTCCCCAAAATTTTGAATCAGCATTTGAACGAATAGAGCAGCTTAAATCAAAGAGATCATCTTCGGATAAATGAAATATATTTTCAAAAGTGACACCATGTTTAAGGAGGGCTTTAAAAGCTTTTTTAGAGCTATTTAAATCAGAAAAATCAACCCCATTTAT
The DNA here is from genome assembly GCA_013288125.1 of Gammaproteobacteria bacterium. GTDB lineage: Bacteria > Pseudomonadota > Gammaproteobacteria > DSM-16500 > DSM-16500 > Aquicella. The sequence goes on along the minus strand of JABDCN010000005.1, from coordinate 16,941 downwards.
TTGTTTGATAATTTCGATCGCATTTAATATATCTAAAAAAGTCAAATTTGTTTTTTTTGCGATTTCTACGAGATCAAACGAATATTCCAAAATATCATATCTTTTGGGATTGTCGATATTAATAATATCATCTAGTGTGATTGAATAATGTTTTATCAGTTCAGAAATATATTTAGCATGCTGACAGATTGCTGTTTGTAATCTTTTTGGCATTTCAAATAATTGATCAACACTAATATTAAACTGATTGATAATAATATCAATGTGATTACTCATATTATAAAAATATTTGAATAACTGACATAATTGATAAAATTGTTTAATGGTAAGATTATACTTAAATAAATCTTCATTTAAGGCCTTTGCATTCTCGAGGCATACGGTAATAATATCATCGGATTGTTGCGAGAGTTTTTGAATAATAGATACATTTAAATCAATGTCATTCACAATCACATATTTCATTAATTTATCTAAATAATCATCCCTTAATAACATCAGCTCTTCAAATGGCATTGAAAAGTGATTCAAAACATGAGAACGATAGTCATGATTCATTAAGATAATACATTTACTAGAAGGCAGATACATGAAATTATTTAGAGTAATTCGAAAGAACATTAAAATAAATTTAACTTTTTCTGGGTCAGCGAGTGTTAACATAATCGCCTTGTGATCTTGATTGAGTAAATCTAAAATAGTTTCTCCTGATAATTCGCATAATACAATAATTTGATCAAGATTATTTAATAATGAAAATAGCACATCAAGTCGCATATTATTAATTGCTTCGATTGAAATGCCAGACTTAAGTAAACTGATTGTTTCGTCGTGATAAATCAAAAGCGCTTGTTTATCTTCATTTAATGCAGACAATTGTTCGAAGGTTAAATGTCCATTTACTAATTGTCGAAGCATTCCCAGATGCTCGTCAATAAATTGTTTAAATAATTGCGATCGCGATTCATAATAATCTATGAACTTTTTCTCATGACGAAATTCATTTTTTTCTTTTTCAAAAATATAGATGTGATCAGTTTTTATTATTCTATTATCTTTATATTGTATTTGATGCGCACTATATTGATCAGATAAAATTAATGTGTTAAGTCGTTTAATATTTTCTAATAAATAATGATTTTCACTATCCTGTACATATGATTTAAGAACATAAAATGTAATGTCACGATAGACTTTTTGTATGTCGAAATTAGGTTTGTCAAGAAGACTGAGTTTTTCCACTAAGTGAAAAACACTTTCAATTCGATTTCCACTTTTTAATTCATGTAGATACAAAAATAAAGAGTTTAATATGATTAAATCGCATTCACTCGTATCTTCTCTTACATAGCCAGATAGTAAAATATTATTATGAGCAATCTCAATATAATTGGTTTTTTTCGAAAATAGCAATTTTGAGAATATCTTATTATCAGACACATTGTACGCATGTTCTGTCTTTAGTGTTTGATTAATGATTGCGATAAGCGTTGCTAAGACTGCCTTTCTAATTTGCAACTGCGTATCTTTATTAAATAATCCAAAATGATATTCCACATTGAATAATTTTTTTTCTTCAGGTATAAGATAATCAAAAACACAATGAACATAATAAGGATTATAATTTTTTCCTACATCACATGCGGGATAATATTCAAATATAGAATCACCATCATTTCGTAAACTAAAATAAGGGTAATATGTTTTACAATCAGATTCCGGGATTTCACCGGGATTAATATCAACTGATTGAAGTCTTTCTGTCATTTGCTGTAACAGATTTTTCAATCGCTCTTTTGATACCAAAGGCTGCAATCCATCTTGATAAAGATAAATAGTAAATTGCGCACCATTTGTAAATCGATGACCTCTAATGGACTCATCAATAGATAAATCAACGACTTTAAAATGTAAGATATCATCATTGTTAAGTAATAAATGTGCGACACAATTATAAGCTTGTTTTACACTATTCTTATCAACCGATAAGTGCAATTTCCATCCGCGATAATATTTTTTGACTATACTGCTGTCAGAAGGATTAAATGAATAAAAACCCTGATCTGCCTTTATCATAATAAAATCATAATGATAATTTAATGGTTTAACCTGATTGGAAACATATTGGTATATACTTTTAACGTTATGTTCATCAGACGAGATAAGTTGTAGAAGAAGTTGAATTAATTTACAGTTTGAATTCATTTCTCCTATATTATCGGCCCAATCCTTAACCGTTTGTTTTATTTTATCTCGAGGTATTATCTCGTCATAAATGCGAATGCCATACGACATACTCTCCCAAGGAGCTTTTGCATTATAATTAACTAATTTATCAACAATTGTTTGTGGTAAGCTACTTCCTGTCATTTTATCCATTTTGCAGTCATTAAAATTAAGTTTAGTAAATATACTTTCACTAAAATCACAATTGATAAAGAACTGATATGAAAAACGACAATTTATAAATGAGCAATTTTTGAAATTGATATGATGTATCTTGCAACCAAATAATGTAAAATGAATACCTTCAAGTTCAAGTCTGCCATTTACGATGAATTTTTCTGGTATTTCGTCAATTAGACACCATTGTTCAGTCGCATTATTCTTTATCTGAGTCAGTAAGTGAAATAAATGGGTAGTGAGTTCATTTACTTTAATTTCATTGCTATCGATGACTTCTCTTGGTTGCATATATTATTCTCCGAATACTTAAATCCACAATGCGCCAATGCTTTTTGTTTAATCTTTACATCCATATTTTTATTAGCGTCCATCAGTAAACAAATAACTTCAACACGACCCAGTTTTGACGCTAATTTCAATTCATGAAATAAAGTGGATTCATTTAACTCACAGGAAACATTAGCTTTACATGCATGATATAAAGCACCAGCGTTGTAATCTCCACATTCGTTTACATTAGCGCCTGCACCAAGCAACAACATAACCATTTCGATATCATCATTTTCAATCGCTGAAATAAGCGCATTTTTAGTGCGTACTACATTATAAAAATGAACATAATGAATATCCACACCACATTCAATAAAACCAGCAGCAGATATAAAATTTTTAGCTTTAACAGCATCTATGAATAGATTATTCCTCAGATTTGAAACATTTTTTTGTGTGTCACCTTGATTTGATATGCGCATTGCTTTCAACTTTGCCATAGCTTGTGCAGCTTCAACAAATTCTTGATCACCGCAATCACCTGCCCATTCTAAATAATACTTAGCTGCGAATTCTAAATAACACTGAAGATTATGGGCTGAAAATTTCAAATAATATCGATTTTGATGCTTATAAGATGAAAAAAAGATGGGTCGACGAGGATATTTATGGAATATGACGTTGTCTATATATTGACAAAATTCACCTTCTATCATTTCTACTTTGTATTTTTCTTCATCCGTTTTAATTTCTATGTTTGATAATAAATAAAGATAATAACCTAATACATAAACATCTCTGACTGCCTCTTTTCTGCCAGAAATATACCAGCTTTGATTATGCAGCAAAGGATCTTGAGAAAACATGATTGCTTTACGTGCTTGCAATTTCTCAATTATGGTATCAAGTGTCATTGTGCATTCTCCTCGATTATTTAAAATGATCTAGCCTGTTTTAGTAGACACGTAGTTTACAAAAATTACGTGTCTACTAAAGCGGAACTAGATCATTCTTTGGTTAAAGCTTTCTTCAATATTATCATCTGTGTTGTTAGAAAATATTTTTCTATAAAATAGATTAAAAATTGAAGAGGATTCACTTTTTTCATTTTCTAAAGCTTTTAATTGAATAATTCTATTTTCTATTAATATTTTTAAATCTGTATCTGGCTTAGGATTTAAAATAGCTGCCCTACAAAGGGGGCAACTGCATACTCCATCAGCGTTTGGGATTAATTGTTCTAAGGTACACATATCTAACTTATGCCCGCAATCTAATTCCTGAGGATTACTCATTATTCCTAAGTGAACAGAATCTTGATAAACGTAATCTTCTTCATTAAGTGGTGTAAATTCATCTACAATAGAAGGATTTATTTTATTCCTCTTTATTAAATAAGCTATAATCATGCAACTTAATAAGGAAGCAGGAAGAATAATAAAATATGGAGATTCTAAAAAATCGAGAAAATTCATAGGCGGTGGGTTAGGGCTGTCAGGTATTGTATGATTAAGTGTAACTTGAAAATCAGGATTACTATTTTGTGCATTTGTTAAAGAAAAATAACTAGTCATTGCAAGTAAAGTGCTAGCAACATAATTTATATTAAATTTTTCTAATAGATTTGTACCGAATGAGCTATTTGAAGAATTATTTTCCTTCTTAAAAAATCTAAACATGGAGAGATTACCTTATGTTTTTTATTTAAGAGTGAATGCTTCACTCAATTTATCATTTTTCAGTAAATTGTATGTCTAATTATTTTGAATTATATAATAACAATCAAATGGTATAAATACGTAATAATTACTTATATAAATATGTTAAGTCGTACTGTTAATATATACAGCATGGCGCAATATAAAATACCTGCGTTGTCCTACTTTTAAGAAAATAAAAAAACTCTGATTACTTATTTTTTACCTGCTTATACCTAAAACAATCAACCGCATGATCATTGACCATTCCCACCGCTTGCATAAAAGCATAGCAAATGGTGCTGCCAACAAATTTAAATCCTCTTTTTTTTAAATCTTTAGACATCGCATCTGAAATGGCCGTTTTATCAGGTACTAATTTAATACTCTTCCAATTATTTTGAATGGGCTTCCCTTCTACAAAATGCCAAATATAGTCTGAAAAACTTGGCCATTCTTTTTGAATTTGTAAAAATGTCTTTGCATTTTCGATCACTGATTTAATTTTTAATTCATGACGAATAATGCCTGCATTTTTTAATAAAGCTTTAATTTTTTTGTTATCATATTTCGCAATTTTTTTAGCATCAAAATTTGAAAATGCTTGACGAAAAGCATCTCGTTTTTTTAGAATCGTAAACCAACTTAAACCAGCCTGCATCCCTTCTAAAATTAAAAATTCAAATAATAAACGGTCATCATAGATTGGCATACCCCATTCATTATCATGATATTGAATATATAAAGGATCTTTCAAACACCATTCGCAGCGTTTTTTATTTATTTGCATCGCATTTTCTCTCAGTTAAAAAACAAGAATAATCGCTTTATTAAACCAAAACAATACCTCACAACTATTTGTTTTATATTAAATATTATACGCATTTCATTATCAGGTATAATATCTGAATAGGAAAAGGATTCCACGAATGCCAAAATCGCTCGCATTCAAGAAATCAGACGATGTCTCTCTTGGCATCGAACTCGAATATCAAATTATCGATCCTCATTCTTATTCATTAATTTCTCGCGCAAAAGAATTAATTCGCAATATCAAAAGAAGCAAATACAACACGCGCATTAAAGCAGAAGTCACACAAAGTATGATTGAAATTAACAGTTCAATTCACCGATCTCCCAATGAAATGTATCAAGAATTATTATCGTTACAAGATTTTTTAATTGAACAAGAAGATGAATTACATATTATTTTTTGTGGCGGTGGAACACATCCTTTTAATAAATGGTCATTTCAAAAAATATTTCCATCACCGCGTTATCGAAATCTTGCCATGAAACATCGATTTTTATCTAAACATGCAACGATGTTTGGATTACATATTCATATCGGTTGCCGTGATAAAGAAAATGCTTTGTATTTAACACATGCATTCACACGATATGTTCCTCAATTGATTGCTATCTGTGCTTCTTCTCCTTTTTATCAAGGTGTTGATACTGGATTTAATTCTGCCAGAACATCTCTTTTTAATATTATGCCATTAAGCGGTGTCATCCCATTTTTTAAAACATGGGATGAGTTTGCAAAGTATTTTTACCTCATGAAAAACGAAGGCATTATTCATAACATGAAAGATTTTTACTGGGACATTAGACCAAAACCTGAATTTGGTACAGTTGAAATTCGAGTATGTGATACACCTTTAACAATTAAACATGCAGTCAATATGGCTGCTTATGTACAAGCACTTGCATTTTATTTACTTGATAAAAAACCAATTGAAATAACAGAAACACTTTATTATTTTTATAGTCATAATCGATTTCAAGCAAGCAGATATGGATACGATGGGACTTTTATTCACCCTACTACTTTTGAGCATATTTCAATTCATGATGATATTTTATCTACCATTAAACTGATAGAACATTACGCTAATCAATTAAATTCTATGTATCACTTATCATCACTCATGGATGACGTGATTCATAAAAAAAATGATAGTGTTATTTTAAGGCAGTTAGTTAAACAACACGCTTCGCTTGTTAAAGTTGTTGCCGAACAATGTAAAATTTGGCAAACAAGTAGATAAACAGGAAATGAAATGATAAATCAACAAATATTAGAAAACAGCAAGCTTCAACAATATTTAGATGAAAAAGAATTAAATAATTTATTTCAATATTGCACTGTACTTGATTTTAAACCCGATGAAAAAATTATTGAACAAGGGAAAATAGGAGAAGGATTATATTACATTTTAAATGGCTCAACTATCGCAACTGCAAAAATTATGGCGAGCGGATATACAACGCTTGAAAAGCGCAATGCAGGTGAATTCTTCGATGAAATAAGTTTTATGGAAAAAGTACCCAGCCCAAAATCATTTATTGCCTGCAGTCATGTTCAATGCTTATTTATTCCTCATTTATATATGGATTTACTTGCTCAATTACATCCAAAAACTAAATTTAAGTTATTTTGCGCGCTCATTAACCAAGTCTATAATCGTTTAAAATTAATCAATGATAAAATTGCAACTATTCTTGATCAATCCGATATGACTACAATGTCACATTTTTCTAATATTATTCATTCATTAACAAAACCAACTGTCACTACACTTGATGAAGTCAAACTTGATATCAATTTATTATATCGATTGCCCTTATTTGAGCAAATGACAACAAATGAAATTGACAATATCATCAAACAAATTAATGTTATCACCGCACCTAAAAATTGTACCATTATTGGTAAAGCCGAAAAATCACCTTCTTGTTATATTCCCATTCATGGCGCCGTACAATCGAGTATCGTACACGATAATAAAACGGCTAAATTATCTGTCATTGGTCCGGGTACTTTATTCGCCAATATTGCCTGCATAGAGGCTAATCTTACTTTTGATATTACCTTTGTGACATGTGAAAAATCTGTGTTATTAAAATTTTCCGACGAAGCAATTAATTTTATTAAAAACAAACATCCCATGATGTGGTACAAACTATTTTATACTATTTGCCGATCTCTTGTTGCATTAGAAAGGTCTGTTGATAAATTAGAAATCCGTCTCAATACTGAAATTTATAACAGGTGAAATATCATGTGTAGAATATTATCTTATCTTGGTACACCTATTCTTATCGAAGAATTACTTTATAAATCGGATAATTCATTCATTAAGCAAAGCTATCATCCTATTTATATGTCTCATCTTTTAAATTTAGCAGGATTTGGAATGGTGGCATGGGACCATACTTCGCATAATCCAAATAAACCTTATTCTTACCGCACACCACAATTACCATTTTATGATGAAAATCTTCGTAATTTATCTTCTAAAATATCGCCTTATTGTATGCTGGCTCATTTACGCGGCGTACGATACAGTGAAAAACAAGTCGTATCAAATCAAAATGTTCATCCTTTTTTATATCCTTCAACATCTTTTGCACTTGCACATAATGGTGCATTGTATGATTTTGATAAAATGAAATATGACTTATTAGATTATATTCATGATGATTATAAACGTGATATCCATGGCACAACGGATAGCGAATGGATTTATGCTATTTTTTTATCGCAATTAAAACAAATCAAACAAGAAGTTGATAGTAATGTCATTGCTAATGCCATCATTGAAACATTAAAAATATTAACGCATACAAGAGCAAAACATCACATTAGCATTAACTCCCCTGTTAATCTTTTTATTACAAATGGAAAATACATTGCTGCTACACGATATGTATTAGATTATGGTTGGGAGCCGCCGGAGACGACAGATTTAAGTCACTATACTTATCACTCTTTATGGTATACCTATGGTGAGCAATATGGCTATTACCATAATCAATATCAAATGAAAGATAGCGATGCAAAATCGAGTATTATTATTGCTTCTGAACCGTTAACTGAAGATACAACAACATGGATTGAAGTGCCGGAATATAGTTTAATTGTGGCTGAATTGGATCACGATAAGATTAAAATTATTTCGAGAGATATTAATTTGTAGCCACATTTTTCTTGCTTTACCGTAAGACACACTTCTACAATAGTCGCATTAAATAATAGCGAGATTAACCATGGCCGAAACTCCTTCAACAATGATACCACTTGGCACAAAAGCACCTGATTTTAATTTACAAGATGCAGTGAGTAACCAATTTTTTTCTCTCAATCAGTTAAAATCTCCCCATGCGACTGTCGTCATGTTTATTTGCAACCACTGCCCTTATGTCAAACATATACAAACAAAATTGGTAGAAGTGGCGAAAACTTACAAAGCAAAAGGGGTAAATTTTGTCGCAATCAATTCTAATGATATTAATGCTTATCCTCAGGATGGCCCGACATTCATGAAATCTGAGGCAGAACAACATCATTATTCTTTTCCTTATCTTTACGATGAAACACAAGAAGTTGCGAAGGCTTATCATGCGGCTTGTACGCCTGATTTATATGTTTTTGACCATGATCTGGCATGCGTTTATCGCGGGCGTTTTGATAGTTCCACCCCTGGGAATAAACAGCCTGTGACTGGACAGGATTTATCTGACGCACTAGATAATTTGCTTTCAGGCAGCCCGGTGAATCAAAATCAAAAGGCAAGCGTAGGATGTAATATTAAGTGGCGCTAAGTGAAATATGATATAGTTGAAATATATCAAGGATATCAATATGGACATTGAATTTTATGGACGTTGAATTTTGGGGTGTACGCGGTACTTTTCCTGTCCCTGGAAAAAAATCAGAATATTATGGCGGCAATACCAATTGCGTTACTTTACAAATTCCCAACAACAAAAATTTATTTATTTTCGATGCAGGAACTGGTATCAAGGAATTATCTAATTACTTAGTACGTAAAAACCAATTTCCCATTGATTGTAAAATTTTTATTTCACATCCTCATTACGATCACATCAACGGGATTCCTTTTTTTGCGCCACTTTATATGGAAGGTAATCACATTGAATTTATTGGCACGCATCAACACTCAGCAAGCTTAGAAAAAACAATTGCGGCCCAAATGGACAGTGTTTATTTTCCTATTACAATTAACGAATTTTCTGCTGACGTGACTTTTCACGAAGTAAAACACGATGAAACATTTTATATTGATGATGTCAAAGTGGATACTATTCTATTAAATCATCCAGGAAGATGTATCGGTTATCGTATTCAATATCAAGGTAAAATGTTTTGTTATATCACTGATAATGAATTATATCCTGAAGATTCTCCGCAATACTCAGAAAATGAAGTCAAAAAATTAATTCAATTCATAGAACATGCTGATATCCTTGTGATTGATTCAACTTATCTTGATGAAGAATATCATCGAAAAATATCCTGGGGACACTCTCCCCTAACACGTGTCATTGATGTTGCACATCGTGCTAATGTGAAATTATTATGTTTATATCATCATGATCCCGATCAATATGATGCCGATATTAAAATGAAATGGGAACGTGCAGTTGAACAATTAAAAAAATTACATTCAACAGTGCAGTGTATTGCACCTAAAGAAGGTGAAAAAATCAGTTTTTAATATTGCGTCTGCGTAGTAAATTCAATATTTCTACAAATAATGAAAATATCATTGCAAAATAAATATAAGCACGCGGCACATGAATATGGAACCCATCCGCTATCAAAATGATACCAACTAAAACTAAAAAAGCTAAAGCAAGCATTTTAATACTGGGATGTTTTTCAATAAAATGACTAAGCGGTTCGCTCGCAAATATCATGGCAATAATGGCAATCGTGATGGCGGCAACCATTAACCAAAAATACGTTGTCAATCCAATGGCAGTTAAAACACTATCTAAAGAAAATACAATATCTAAAACAGCGATTTGTGCAACCACCCAACTAAAAGTATGATGCTTGTCACTGATTGATTTTATTTTTTTTTGCGTTTCAAGGTCGGCATAAATTTCTTGTGTTGCTTTATATAATAAAAACAGACCACCAGCAGCAAGAAAAATATCTCGTCCTGATACATTAAATTGAAATAATGTAAAAATAGGATGCGTCAGTTTAGTGAGCCACAAAGCAGAGGCCAGCAACAATAAACGTGTAACCCAAGCAAAAGTTAAGCCTAATTTTCTTGCTTTGGCTTGTTGATGCTGAGGTAATTTTCGCGAAATAATTGCGAGAAAAATGAGATTATCTATTCCTAACACAATTTCTAAAATTGTGAGAGTAATAAAGCTAAGAAAAATTTCTGTTAATTCAAACATGAGTTACTCTTTTCCTGAAAAAAAAGGTAAAATAAAGTAAAGCTTCGTCGTTGCGAGGAGCGCACGAAGTGTGCGACGAAGCAATCCATGCGACGGTCATTTGGATTGCTTCGTCGCACACTTCGTATGCTCCTCGCAACGACGAGGTTTTAGTTTACCTTGCGACGATTGGCTTGAAAAGCTTTACAACGATTGGGCTATGAATAACACTGGAAAAAGCTATGCTAAATTATAAAAATATCAAAAATTCTTCTCAACTAAAACGTCTAAAAAAATATGCTTATCTTTGGCATGCAAGCTGGGAATCTGTTGCTCGCGGCGTTGCAGTCGGTTTATTTACAGGCATTGTTCCTCTCGTTTCATTTCAAACACTCATGGCCATTGGATTATCTATCTTAATTCGCGCAAATTTACCTATTGCTTTATTAGTCTCTTGGATCAGTAATCCACTGACGATTTTACCACTTGCTTATTTCACTTATTATGTGGGCGATTGGGTGTTAGGCCACTCCTATCCTTCACAAGCCATTCATCTTAATTGGCCCATAAACATCAATAATATGCAAATGCTTTGGTCTACATTTGGTATTCCTTTTTTAGTTGGATTGCCTATTGTTGCGATTGGCGCAGCAATACTTGGATATCTTATTGTTCGATTCACTGGATTTTTAAGTGATCATTTTAAATTTTTCAAACAAAAATAAGCTAATTTTCTCAACATTATTTCTGTTGCACGATTAGCTGCAATCACACCCGCATAAGGATTGGCTTGCCTCACAGGGACAGCAATATCAAATTGTTTAACAGCAATCACACGACCTCCAGCATTGCTTAATTGTGCACGCAGTACTAGGTGATAAAGAATGGGATGATGTGTAAAATCTTGCTGCAAATCGAGTAATTGTGTTTTCAACAAATAATTGTAATGTCCAAGATACGTTGAGGTAACGACCGCATGAAAATAATGCGTGTTTTGCAATGTTTGAATGATTAAAGGATATAACATTTGAGAAGGTGTTTCAGCCCAACGATTACGAGCAAAATAAGAAAGCTGATACGTTTTTAGAGAATAAGCCATTTCTTTCGTATAAAAAGCAGCACTTGCTTCTGGCGGCACAACAAGCAATGTCCCTCCTCGCTTATGTTTATATGTTTTAACAGCGGGCATATCCGTTAACAAATAAGTTTTAGGCGGTGTCATTTTCACTGGCGAAAAACAACCCGTTAAGATGACCGATAAAAAAATAATAAATATAAAAGATTTCATTTCGTTTCACCTGGTCCAAGATTTTGAAGATCAACACCACGAATTAAAATAGAGGGATTTTGTTTTATTTCTGAAGATAATTCAGAAAAAGAATTCGCTGTTTCATCAAAATTTGTAAACATACGTGAAGCAGATGGCAAAGTATCAACTTCTAAATTTTTCATGAAAGGAGAAAATGAATCACTAGCCGTCGCTGTGTTTCGTAAAATCGCTTGTATTTTTTTATCATTCATTGCAACCGCATTTGTAATTACTTGTAAACTATGTAATGTCTGTTTAATAGAAGCTAAATTTTCTTTATCTAATAATGATTGAAGTGAAGCTGTAATTTGCCTGAAATTAGTAGAGAATTGCGTCAATACCGTATCAAGTCTAACAAAAATCGAGGGTGCTGTTGCAATCACAGGATAAGGTTCACCTTTTTCTGCTTTTAATGGTTCTTGATCATATCCACTATCTTTTAATGCAATAAAAACTAAACCCGTGATACCACGTGTTGTAAGCGTCGCAACAGTGCCTCGTGTAATGGGGGTATTCGTTTTAATATCTAATAACACAATCACTAAGTGTGGATTTTTTTTGTAAAGTTCAATACTTTTGACCTTACCTACCCCAACACCATTATATTCGACATTAGCATTCACACTTAATCCCGATACTGATTCTTGCATGTAAACCGCATAAGTTTGATAATGCTGCAGCGTTAAACCAGAAGACAACCAAATAATGCCAAAGACAAGCGCCGCTGTTAGAATAATCACAAACGCGCCAACGATTGTATAATTAACTTTATTCTCCATGCTTAGCATACCCCATTTCTGCTATCTGACCGCGCGGGCCAGAAAAAAACGCCTGAATAACGGGGTGAGGATTTTTGACGAGTTCTGGCATTGGTTCCGCCGACAAAACAACCCCATCGCCTAAAAAAAACACCCTATCAGTGACAGTCCATAATGTATCTAAGTCATGTGTTATTATGACAATAGTTAAGCCCATTGTCGCCTGTAAATTAAGAATCAATTCATCAAAGCCGCCCGCCGTATTAGGGTCTAAACCTGCTGTCGGTTCATCTAAAAAAATCAGTTCAGGATCAAGCACGATAGCCCGTGCTAATCCAGCTCTTTTTTGCATACCACCGCTTAACATGGCTGGTGATTTAAATGCGGCATCGGTCGGTAATCCTGCCATCGCAATTTTAAGTAAAGCAAGTTGATGAATAGTCGACACATCTAAATCAGTATGTTCCTGCAAAGGAAAAGAAACATTCTCCAGTAAAGATAAAGAACTAAATAAAGCATTTTGTTGAAATAAAACACCATAACGACGCTGAATCGCCAATAATTCAGTTGATGACGCGCGAAAAATATCTTGTCCAAATAATTTGATTGAACCTGAGGTTGGTTGGGTCAGTCCTAACATTTCGCGTAGCAAAGTTGTTTTTCCAGCACCGCTATCACCAACAATTCCAACTACTTCACCACGAGAAATGGATAAATTAACATCCTTATGCACCCTAGCGCCCCCGAGATAAGTGCTAAGATGATCAATTTCAATAACAGAATAGTCAGTCATAATTTCATTTCACTGAAAATGACGGAGAAAATCGCATCCACCACAATAATAAAAAAAATAGCCAATACAACACTGCGCGTTGTATTGCGTCCTACACTAGATGCACTATCTTGTACCGTCATGCCTTGAAAGCAGCCTACGCTTGCAATAATCAGTGCAAATACCGGGGCTTTACCAAAGCCAATTAACAGGGCCCTTAATGGAATGACATGGGCAAATCGATGGATACAATCATACCAAGTAAGATTGAGCATGGTCGTCGCCATCATCATCCCGCCTAATACACCGAATATATCTGCCCAAATGGTTAATAAAGGCAGCGCGATAAATAAGCCAATGATTCTAGGCAAGATAAGAATATCTGCTGGCGTTACGCCCATGGTATCCAAAGCATCAATTTCTTGGTTAATTTTCATTAAACCCAATTGTGCGGTGAAAGCAGAGCCTGTTCGTCCGGCCACCATGATTGCTGTTAATAAAGGCCCAAATTCCCGCAAGACAGAAAGTCCGAGAAAATCGACGATAAAAATATTGGCACCATACGTTCGTAATTGTACGCCCATCTGATAAGCAATCACGACGCCAACCATCATAGAGAGCAAGGCAATAATGGGTAGCGCTTGATAGCCGTTACGATAAATCACACCAGCTATTTCATCGTAACGAATTCGGCCTTTTTTATAAAATAAATATAATAATTCTATTGTCCATTGACCGATAAAAGTAAGGTAAGTATGGAATTCATTCAATTGTTCTATTGTTTGTTGGCCAACCATTTCCACAAATGTAATTTTTTCAGGTGGTTTTAATTTTTTTTCTTTTGACGATGTTTGAATAATGAAGCGTAATAATTTTTCATGCGCCTGAGAAAAATGCTGCAAGGTATATTGAACACCCGATTGTTCAAGGGATGCAATCCACTGTATGAGAAGATAAGCGCCTGCGCTATCCATCGTTGCAATTGCATCACCATTAATGATGATCTCACCCTGATGCGGCTTTGTGATTTTTTCTAATGAGGTACGCAATTGTAATAAGTGTGATAGGTTCCAATCACCGCTGCAGATTAATCGTTTTTCATTAGTATGGTAAACAACTTGAGTCTCTGGGGTCATATTTGAATATTATGCGTGGCAAAGGAAGGAAGGGTCAAGGGGTGTAATTGGTGCAATTGGATGTTGGATTGGGGTGTGCAATTGGATGTTGGATTGGGGTGTGCAATTGGATGTTGGGCTTCGCTCCGCTCAGCCCAACCTACACACAAATATACGCTGGGCGTAGGTTGGGCTGAGCAGAGCGAAGCCCAACACCCTCACAACACCCTTAACACCAACATTTATATCGTTTGTTTAGTCGTACCGCCTGTCGTACCCTTTGCAGTAGCGCCAGCCGTTGTTACAGTCAATTTTGCGCCATCTGTGGCAGTAATCCAGTCAGTTGCCGTAGTAGAACCGCCTTGCAGAAAGTATGCGATTTGTTGACCTTTGTATTTGTCATCTAATTGCAAAGTGCCTGTTGCATCTGTCATAAGAGAAAGATAACCGCTATCTTTACCTTTCACTTGCAATTGGAGCTTCGTATTGATAAGAGGTTTTTTCGTCGTGCTATCGATGGCTAATATTTTCATGATGTCTCACTCCTGTTAAGAATGTCTATACCTAACCATTATAGAAAATATCACCCTAAAGATTGTTAACGGTATACAGCAATATCAGCTGACCTCTTGTTTAATCTATGAATTTACTTTCGTCCACGTTTGCGTACGACCAAATAGAGGCAAGCCAATATACCCTCTCACTTTCAAGGAACTGCCATTCTCCATCAATTGAATCATAGACCTATATACTTTTCCTGTCTTTGGATCCAAAATATGTCCATTTATCCATTCATTAGCATTTTTTTGATCTTGCTTTAAGCCTTCCAAAATCACCATCCCTTCGATGGGTTGATTATGTTTATCCCCATTACAAGCAGCACATAATTCATGTTCATCATGGCCTGGTGAAGGAAATATTTTTAATATTTGTCCACTGAGAAAACCATCTGAGGCTTGTGTAATTCGCACAATAGCTTTTGGCTGGCCTGTCACATCATCAATTGTTTTCCATTCACCTAATGGCGTTATCTGATGATTTAAAGCATAAACAGCAGCAGAAGAAAGAAAAGATAAAATGATAACAATAATTTTTTTCATGTAAACTAAACTCCTAATGTAATTGAGATAAAATCGCTTGTGTAATCGATTCAACTGAACCGGTTCCATCAATTTTAAGATAACGAGGTGTATTGAATTCTTGCTGCATTTTTTCATAAAAATATTGTAATGGTCGTGTTTGTTCATAATAAACAGCTAATCGTTTACGAATTGTTGTTTCATTATCATCTGGACGCTGAATTAACGGCTCTCCTGTTACATCATCTTGTTCTGCGCGAAGTGGTGGTTGATAGATGACATGATAAGTCCGTCCTGATGGTGAATGAATACGCCTTCCACTTAACCGTCTCACAATTTCTTCTTCCGGTACGTCAATATCGATCACATAATCGATAGGACTTAATTTTTGTAATGCTTCCGCTTGTACAACAGTTCTTGGAAAACCATCTAATAAAAAACCCTGACGACAATCGTTTTGTTGAATACGCTCAGCGACTAAACGAATGACGAGATCATCGGGGACCAATTGACCTTGTTCAACAAGGCGTTTAACTTGCTTACCTAAAGCAGATTCTTGCTGAATCGCCGCTCGAAAAATATCGCCAGTAGAAATCGCTGGGATATGATAATGTGCTGTGATCAATTTGGCTTGCGTTCCCTTCCCCGCCCCAGGACATCCCAACAGAATAAGACGCATGTAATAATGGCTCCAACTTAAAATAGGGATTATTCTAGCCTGAATATTTTTTATTTTAAATGCTTGGTATATTGTTGGAGTATTTTAAATGCACGTCGACTGCCTAATTCAGTCCATTGCTCGTAGGCTTGTAAAGGCAGTAAATCATGATGTGAACATATTGATTGTAAAACATCCATGAGCACAACAAAATGTAACGCAAGAGAACCAAACAAATCATCGGTTGATTCAGAAATCG
Source organism: Gammaproteobacteria bacterium (assembly GCA_013288125.1). Classification (GTDB taxonomy): domain Bacteria; phylum Pseudomonadota; class Gammaproteobacteria; order DSM-16500; family DSM-16500; genus Aquicella. The sequence goes on along the minus strand of JABDCN010000005.1, from coordinate 414 downwards.
TACTGTAAGCAGATTGTCCAAGATTCACAAAATAGCTGATTTTTACGTGTTTTTTTTCAGCCGCAAAGGGAAATAAGCCAGCAAATATGAGACATTGATCTCCAAGTCGTTGTAAAGACAATTGTTTGTAGTGATTTTCCCATTGTACTGATTCAAGAAAGGCAATCGCAAATACTTGTTTAATTAACTCGGGTTTATCCATGTGGCGGATCAACATAGAGACAAGATAAGCTTCAAGATCTTGATTAAGATCAATATCACAGCGATTTTCGGCTTCTTTAATTACCTCTCGCCACAAAGCAAAAATATTATTATTATCTATACCTGTAATGATGTTCATGCCAATTCTCCTCAAAGCTTGGCTTACTTCTTTATTATAGATCAAGCAAATTAAAGCAAAATGAGGTAAAATAC
>JABDCN010000004.1 GCA_013288125.1 Gammaproteobacteria bacterium | reverse complement strand
GTGCGACTTACAAGATTTACGCAAACTTGACACCGGCACGTATAGAAACAAGATTTGTTGTCTTGCTGTTGCCGCCATTGCTTCTGCTATACGCTTGATCGTGATCCCATACGAGACCAAAATCAGTGTTTTTCCACATGGCGATACCATAACCAGCTTCCCAACGTCCTCTTGGCAAGTTAAGACCGGCTGCTTCACGAGAAGCTTGATAACCAAGATAAACGTTTTGGTCTTTACACCAAACGTTGAAGTTATAGCCAGCTTGAATGCCTGCTGCCCATGGTTTTGCTCCTGTTGCATTTGCTCCTGGCGTCACTTGGAAACCAGAGCCAATCAAGGCAGAAGTTAGTGAAATTGGTACTAAGTCAGCATAACCATTTTTGGTTAAGTCATTCACATTGAAGCGTTGTGCAGCTGCAGTGAAGGTTGCGCCTAATGTAAACGGACCATAGTTAAGATCACCATATACAGCATAACCACCGACACGACTGTGATAACCATTACCACCCGTGAAGTTATTAACGCTGTAAGCTGTATCATTTACACCAATTAAGTTGTAAAGATAAGCAGCGCCTATACCCCAACCGAAGTTATCGCAAATTTGGTCATAACCCAAAGAAACACCATAGTTTGTTGGTGTTGATGAACTGCCAATTTTAGCAGTAGGATCATCAAATCCATACAATGAACCATGGAACCCATTGGCAATGAAACCAACCTTTAATTGAGTTGCTAATACTTCAGAAATAGCTTGGGTTAAGCTAACGGTAACAGGGTGTATGTCATACCTGCTGAAATCTGCAAATTGTTTACCCACTTGAACATAAATGGGCGATACATCAAAGTTGCCAAATGTTGCATAAGCTTGTTCAACTTGGATGAGATTTGCACCTGAGCCGCCAATATTATTTGCATAAGCAGCATCATATTCTGCAGCGCCACGATTGTTAAATATGGCTGGGTTTGGATTTGTCGTTGGTGTGGCATAGTCGATACTGACAAATGCTTTTGACCAGTCGTTAACAGTCGCAGACAAGTTGAGGTAAACATCATTAAGCGAGATACGCTTATAGTTTTCACCCATGTAGTTAGCGTTTCTGTTACCCCATTTACCGAGGTCAACGTTTACGCCACCACTTAATGCGATGCGATTAAACCAGCCTGGGTTACATGGATTGGGTAATGCACGACCTTCATTTTGCGTCGTTTTATCCATAATCAGACTAGAGGTGCTGATGGTGCAAACTTCGACTGGAGCGGGTATAGGACCCATGTCTTTATAATCGCGATGAGCGACATGTTTTGCTTTGTGATGGTGATGATGGTGTTTGGTTTGAGTTGCAAAAGCTGGGCAGCTAATCAATCCAAGCGCGCCCATTGATGCAACAATGAGTTTGAATTTCATGTAAAAATCTCCTTGAAAATTTAATCCGGACGAATTCAAAATTAACTCAACAATGTCAATGAATCAAGCAAATTTTAATCTAAACGGGGATAATCTGAACATTTTAGATTAAGTTCTGATAATTTTTATTCATAATATTTAAAAATGTATTATTAATAAAAAACCCGTCATGATTTGACGGGTTTTTTGTAGTGCTCGATTATAATGATCCCGCTTCTTCAGAAAGAAACTGAGCAATACCATCTTTTGTTGGTTGAATACCTGTTTTACCTTTCGTCCATCCAGCGGGGCAAACTTCGCCATGTTTTTCGTGGAATTCAAGGGCATCAATCAAACGGATTAATTCATCAATGTTACGACCAAGGGGAAGGTCATTGATGATTTGTGAGCGTACGATACCTTGTTTATCGATGATGAATGCACCGCGTAAGGCGACATGGGCAGTCGGATGTTCAACGCCATATGTCTGACAAATGTGATGATTCACATCGGCAATTAAGGGGAAGTGAATGGGCCCGATACCGCCATTTGCAACTGGTGTGTTGCGCCAGGCATTGTGCGTGAATTGAGAATCAATAGAGACACCCATCACTAATGTATGGCGTAAATTGAATTCTTCTATGCGATTATTTAACGCGATTAATTCAGAAGGACAAACAAAGGTAAAATCTAAAGGATAAAAAAAGATAATGCCAAATTTTTTTTCGATTGCTTTATGCAAATTAAATGCATTGTTGATGTCACCATTTGCCATGACAGCGGCAGCAGTGAAATCGGGTGCTTTTTGACCAATAAGAGTTGCCATATTCGTATTTCCTCAAAAAAATTGTTTAACGCTGAAAATGAAAACGAGTATTATACAGCAATCTGCATGCAAATAGAGAATCAAAATATGATGATATTTGGGCTTATTTTACTTGGCGTTTTGCTGAATGCGAGCGCTCAATTATTGCTCAAAGCTGGCATGACGCAGATTGGTCATTTTGAATTTACAGTGACGAATGCTATTCCAATCGGTCTAAAAATATTAGTTAATTTCCCTATATTAACGGGATTGTTTTTTTATGTGGTTAGTGTAGGTGTTTGGTTATTAGTTTTATCGCGTGTGCAGGTGAGTTTGGCTTATCCTATGTTAAGCATTGGTTATATTGTGAATGCATTAGCTGCGTATTATTTATTTGGTGAGCCATTAACTTCGCTACGTGTGTTAGGGATTTTTGTGATTATCGCGGGTGTGTATCTTGTTGCACAGCAATAAGAGAAACCTTAAACGTGAATGAGGATGTCGTCGTTGCGAGGAGCCCGCAGGGCGACGAAGCAATCCACATAATGTGTCTGGATTGCTTCGTCGCCCTGCGGGCTCCTCGCAACGACGGTGCTCTCTTGATTCTCATCTAACAAAGAGAAATAACTTATGTCCGAAGAATTTTTACCGTTTTCTCGTCCTTGCATTAGTCAAGCTGCAATTGATGAAGTTGTTTCATGTCTACAAAGTGGTTGGATCACAACCGGTCCGCGTGTCGCGCAATTTACAGAAGCCTTACAACATTATTTTAAAGCGCCGCATGTATTACCAGTCATGTCTGCTACAACAGGATTGCATCTCTCCTTGTTAGCAATGAATCTTGAGCCTGGTGATGAAGTCATTACAACACCATTAACTTTTGCAGCAACATTAAACGCCATTGTATTAGCCGGTGCAAAACCTGTTTTAGTTGATATCGATCAAAATACATTAAATATGGATTTGAATTTAGTGGCTTCAGCAATCACTAAACGCACGCGTGTCATTTTACCCGTACATTTTGCGGGATTATCCGTTGATTTAACGCAATTATATGACATAGCAAATCAATTTGGTTTGCGTGTATTAGAAGATGCAGCGCACGCGATTGGTAGTGAATATCAAGGCGAGCGTATTGGTAGTTCAGGTGATGTGCAAGTATTTAGTTTTCATCCGAATAAAAATATGACGACAGTAGAAGGCGGTTGCATTGTGACGCGTGATCAATCGTTAGCAGAACAAATTGCGCGTTTACGTTTTCATGGCATTGATAGACAAGCGTGGAACCGTTATGGCAAAAATGGATCGCAAGATTTTGAAGTTGTTTTACCAGGATATAAATCTAATATGACAGATGTGCAAGCTGCATTGGGTATTCATCAATTGCGAGAATTAGCAGGTTTTATTGCAAGACGTAATGAATTAGCGAATCGTTATCAAGAAGCATTGTCTGATTGGCCGCAATGGACATTGCCTAAATTACCTCAATATGCGCATCTTCATTCTTGGCATATTTATACGCCATTAATAAATGAAAAAGCAGCAGGCATGAATAGAGATCAATTCATGCAGGTAATGAAAGAACGTAATATTGGTACGGGTTTACACTATCGCGCTGTGCATTTATATCCTTATTATCGGCAAGCATTTGGTTTTAATCCTGGTGATTTTCCATTAGCAGAAGATGCTTGTGAGCGGATTGTGAGTTTGCCTTTATTTCCGAGTATGACAGATGGTGAGCATGATCGTGTGTTAGATGTGATGTACAGTATTTTTAATTAAGACTTAGACTCGTCGTCCCGTGGCTTGTCCGCGGGATCCAGAGAAAATATGCAAATTATGGTAATTATTTCTGGATCCCGCGGACAAGCCGCGGGACGACGGGTATGAGTGCAATGGTAAGCAGAATTTATTTTTGAATATTATAATAGAGCAGTATTATGAAAATTTTAATTTTAGGCGCAAATGGTTTTATCGGCACTCATCTCACTGAATCAATACTTGCCACCACAGATTGGCAAATAACTGCCATGGATTTAATGCAAGATAAATTAGATCATTGCATAACGAATCCGCGTTTTCATTTCACATTAGGTGATATGACAAAACAAACAGAATGGATCGATCAACAAATTCAACAATGTGATGTAGTTCTACCTTTAGTTGCGGTTGCAACGCCTGCTCTTTATGTGCAAGATCCTTTGCGTGTATTTGAATTGGATTTTGAAGCTAATCTTGCGATTATTCGTTCTTGTGCACGTCATCAAACGCGTGTGATTTTTCCTTCTACTTCTGAAGTGTATGGCATGTGTCCTGATGAAGCATTTGATGAAGAAACGAGTGTGTTAGTGACAGGCCCGATTAATAAAGAACGCTGGATTTATTCTACTTCAAAGCAATTAATGGATAGAGTGATTTATGCTTATGGCAAGCATAAAGGATTAGCTTATTCTTTATTTCGTCCTTTTAATTGGTACGGCCCGCGTCTTGATAATGTTTTTAATCCCAAGCCTGGTGGTTCTCGCGTTTTAACACAATTCATCGGTAATATTTTACGTGGTGAATCAATTCAATTAGTGAATGGTGGTGCGCAACAACGATGTTTTACTTATGTGGATGATGGTATTCAAGCCTTGATGCGTATTATCGAAAATAAAAATAATGTTGCTGATAACCGTATTTTTAATATTGGTAATCCTGTTGAAAATATTTCGATTCGACAATTAGCAGAAACATTAGTGAAATTAATTAGTGCGCATTATCCTGATTATGCAGAAAAAGCAAACGCTGTTCAGTTAGTTAATGTTGATGCAAAAAATTATTATGGCGAAGGATATCAAGATGTCACGCTGCGCGTTCCATCGATTTCTGCTGCGCGCGAAGTATTGAGTTGGGAACCGAAAACACAATTAGAAATCGGTTTGCGCAAAACATTAGATTATTACTTGCGTTAACGCGTGTCGAGAATTCTTAACCATTTCCAAATGGGTTTAATCATAATCTTTTTGCCATTCTCTAAAATTTCTTCGCCTTATTGCTAGGCATAAACCCTCCAGTGATAATGGAAGGATATGCTTAAAACCATCCATTGTGAATGGATGGTTTTTCGTTTTCAACATACTGCTATTTAAGACTTTGTTAATAATTTGGTCATTTATTTTGATAATATGATCAATTATTAACAAAAATTAACCATAATAAAACGAGGCTTCACCATGCAGCGTATTGATATTTCTTCTTTTTTGGCGGCAGTAGAATCTGGAAATGCTGATGTTGTCAGGGATTTTTTAATTAAAAATCATGAGGATAAAGGGGCTCATTATAGTGTTGCGTTGATAACTGCTGCTACGCATGGCTATACAGAAATTGTACAGCTTCTTTTGGAAGATGGTCGAGCCGATCCCACAGCACAGTTAAGCCTGGCTCTTCGGAATGCATGTAAAGAAAGACATGGGGACGTTGTTCAGCTTCTTTTGAATGATAATCGAGATAAACCTGCCAATCCCGAGGCCTTTAATAACTATGCGATTCAACATGCTTCTGAAAATGGGCATGCAGACATTGTGGCGCTTCTTTTGGAAAGTGAAAAAATTGGAAAAGCTGGTAGAAATCGGGCGTTGATTACGGCTTGTACGAATGGTCATGTGAATGTCGTAAAACTTTTTCTAGAGGGTTTTATTCATTATACCTTCCCAAGTAATCCCATTGATCTGATTAACTATGCTTTTGCAAATGGTCACAGCGCTGTTGTAGAGTTAATCCTGAGTAAATTTGGTCAAGATCATTTGCTTTATCTTGCTTGTGAAAGCGGTGAGTTATCTGTTGTAAAGTTCTTATTAAAAAAGGGAGCTGATCCTAAGCCTAGGGGCTATGGGTGCTCAGCGATTGAGGTGGCTGCCAAAAATGGACATGTAGAAGTTGTAGCGTTTCTTTTAAAGGTAAAGGACTCTCGAATTAATCCTAATAGCGCGATGAAAGCGGCTGCTACATATGGCCATGCCATAATTGTAAAACTTGTGTTGAGCGATAATCGCATTGTTTCTTCCGATATAACTAAGTCATTTATATTGGCTTGTGAAAATGATCATGTAAAGGTAGCAGCAGAATTTTTAAATGTTGATGCTTTTGACCCTCTTAATCAGGCGGATCAATTTGTTTTTAGTAATGGTTTTACAGGGGCTATCTCAAACGGTTCTTTTGGTATGTTATCATCTCTTTTAACTTGTGATTTTGTTAAGAAAATGGATATGATAGAATACAACAAAATGATTGGGTGGGGAGTTATGACGGCTTCCTTTAGAAATCGTCCGGATGTGGTAGATTACATTTTAACGTATCTTACAGAATCATCAAATCTCATATTCGTGTTGAATCAGTCTCGAAAAAATAAGCAGGTCTTTGCGAAAGTATGTTCTCACTTGTTTTTTAAACAGGTTTCCACGATTTTTTCAGCGTATCAACAAGACCATGGCCATGGTAGGATTTTGACATCGCGGCCACAAGAAACGATTTCATCAGCGAAACAACAAACAACACAAACAACAACACAAATTTCTCACAAAAGAAAATAGTAAGTGTAGATGTTACGTTCACGGGGTTGTTATCCTTAATTTAGTTCCCCTCCGGCATACGATGAATCCGCGCACCCAACTGGGCCAGTTTTTCTTCTATACATTCATAACCGCGATCAATATGATAAATCCGGTTAATGGTTGTTTCACCGTGCGCAGCTAATCCCGCGAGCACCAAGCTCGCTGAAGCACGTAAATCGGTTGCCATGACAGGCGCGCCATGCAGATTATCAATCCCCATACAAATGGCTGTATTCCCTTTTAATGCAATATTGGCACCCATGCGTTGCAATTCTTGCACGTGCATAAATCGATTTTCAAAAACGGTTTCAGTGATGACACCTGAGCCTTCAGCGACGGTATTTAACGCCATCATTTGTGCTTGCATATCAGTCGGAAAAGCGGGGAAGGGTGCGGTACTCACATTGACTGCACGGGGACGCTGTCCCTTCATATCAAGTGAAACCCAATCCGTGCCCGTATCAATAAAGGCACCTGCTTCTTCAAGCTTCAATAAAACAGATTCCAATAAATCAGGCCGCGTATTTTTTAATTTAATTTTGCCGCGTGTAATGGCGGCAGCGGCAAGATACGTGCCTGTTTCAATACGATCAGGTAAAACGTGATAACTGCCGCCCGTTAAATGATCGACACCATCAATGATAATGGTAGAGGTACCCGCTCCTTTGATTTTTGCGCCCAATGTATTTAAAAAATTGGCTAAATCGGTCACTTCAGGTTCTCTTGCGGCGTTATGAATAATAGTCTGACCTTTTGCAAGCGTGGCTGCCATCATGATATTTTCCGTGCCCGTCACTGTGACAATATCCATGACGATAGAAGCGCCGCGTAGTCTTTTTGCTTTTGCCTTGATGTAACCTTTTTCGATTTGAATCTCAGCGCCCATGGCTTGTAAGCCTTTTAAATGCTGATCAACAGGTCGTGTGCCAATCGCGCACCCACCAGGGAGTGACACTTCAGCTTCGCCTAAACGGGACAATAAAGGCCCTAAGACGAGAATAGAAGCACGCATGGTTCTGACTAATTCATAAGGGGCATGAAAAGAACAAAGTTCTTTCGCATTGATTTCAATATTCGTGCGTTCATCCAAAGTAATATTGACGCCGATCTGTCCCAATAGACTGACAATGGTTGTGACGTCTTGCAAATGAGGAATATTGCTGACTTGAATGGGCGCCTCGCTCAATAATGAAGCGGCCAATATCGGTAAAGTAGCGTTTTTTGCACCTGAAATTTTAATTTCACCATTCAGGGGGTGATTGCCTTGGATAATCAATTTTTCCATAAATTAAGCGTCTCCATTCGCGTCAATTTGATTCCATTCTGCTTGCGTCAATGTTTTGATTGATAAAGCATGCAAACTACCGTCTGTTAATTGATGATGTAATGTACGGTAGACCATTTGCTGCCGCTCTAATCGTGATTTTCCTTGAAAGACATCGGAAACAACGAGTGTCGTGAAATGTCTGCCATCGCCCTCGACGCAAACTTCTGCGCCAGGCAGACCGGTTTCAATTAGTTGTTTAATGGTGTCTGTTTGCATATTATTTTGTACCTTTGACGGTGGAACTAACTTTGCAATACTAACAAACATCACTATAATCACGCTATGACTTTAAACTTACGACTGAATCAACAAACGCATCTCTTAGAACCCGTTCATTTTTTACCCTCTCCTCATCAAGATGAGCGGCCTCATGACGCTCACATCGACATGATCGTTATTCATGGCATTAGCTTGCCGCCGGGCCAATTTAATACACCCGCTGTTGAGCAATTTTTTTGTGGCCGCTTAAACACATCATCAGACCCTACTTTACTAGCGATTGCTAACTTAAACGTGTCTTCTCATTTATTTATTAAGCGCACAGGCGATATCATTCAATTTGTTCCTTTTAACAAGCGGGCCTGGCATGCAGGTGAATCTCATTTTGCAGGAAAAACCCGCTGTAATGATTTTTCGATTGGGATAGAATTAGAGGGAACAGATGATACGCCTTATGAATCTGTCCAGTATCAACGTTTGGCTCACGTCGTGCAGTTGTTAATGCAAGCTTATGCTGCGATTGTACCTGAACGTATTGTTGGACATGAACATATTGCACCAGGGCGTAAAACTGATCCGGGCCCTTTCTTTGATTGGCAGCATTTAAAAGGATTAATCGTATGAGATTTATTATTGTTTTAATTGCATTGTTAATTGAGCGCTTTTTTGATTGGAGCCATTTGCGTCAGTGGCATTGGTATACTGCTTTACAAAAAATGGTAAGTGAGCGGTTACCTGGAAAAAATGCTTATCTCATCGTCGCAATGACGATTTTGCCGCTTTTATTATTGGTTTTTATTATTGATTATGTCTTAAGCCAAGTTTTATATGGTGTGTTGAGTGTTGTTTTTGAATTATGTCTTTTGCTTTATTGTTTTGGTCCACGCAATTTATGGGCAGATGCTTTCGCCAGTGCAACAGCATTTTCACAAAATGATTCTCAATTGGCAAAAGAAAAATTATATGATTTATTTGGTGTGACCGATGCAGGGCGGTCTGCGTTTTTCATTGAAGCAAATCGTCGTGTTTTTGCTATTGTTTTTTGGTTTGCTATTTTAGGCCCGATTGGCGCTGTGTTGTATCGTGCATTAGCAATTTCATCACGTTCAACGCAAACGGATTTATCACATTCAGCAACTTATGCTGCTTCTATATTAGATTGGATACCTGCGCGGATTTTTACTTTTGCTTTAGCATTAGGCGGTCATTTTGCAAAAGTGTTTGATTGCTGGCGAAAAAAAGTGGGGCACGGGTTTAATGAAAATGATGCTTTATTGGTGGAATGTGGCGCGGCTGCATTAGGTCAAGAAGATGTTGAGCCATTAGAGCGGCGCGCGGTTTCATTGATTGATCGCGCATTTGTGATTATGTTGGTGTTTATTTTGTTGGTGATGTTGTTGGTGTAAATTCATATAACAAGAACTGTTCCCTCTCCTCCCATTTATGGGAGGAGAGGGTTAGGCTTGCCCCAGCATGTTTTAAGCTGGGGGAGAGGAGGGGTTATGAAGTGCATTTTTTTCTACGTTTTGCTCTTTTTCTTCACTTTTCTCCCCACCTACGCCTTCACCTGCCAAGTGACAGATGACCTCAAACAAAATATCCACCTCAATCAACCTGCTAAACGCATTATCACCTTAGCGCCTGACTTAACAGAAATTTTATTTGCTATTAGTGTCGGTCAAAACATTATCGCAACGGTTGATAGCAGTGATTATCCTTCTGCAGCTTTGCATATTCCCCGCATTGGATCTTATACAGGTATTGATCTCGAACGTATCGTCAGTTTGCATCCTGATTTGATTGTGACGTGGGGACACAATTTTTCACGCGAACTTCGTGTACTAAAAAAAATGGGCATTCCTGTTTACACGACCGTTTCGCGTTATTTACAAGACGTGCCTCGTACCATGCAAAATCTAGGTTGTTTAACAGCGCATGAACAAGACGCGCAAAAACAAGTAACTATTTTTACTGATGCTTTGCAGAAACTACAAAAACAATATCATCATCAAAAAATACAACGCGTGTTTTATCAAATTGGTGGTGCTGCCTTATTTACAATCAATCAAGAGAATTGGATTAATCAAGTGATTACTTTATGCGGTGGGCAAAATATTTTTGCTTCATTGAAAACACCTTCACCTGAGGTGAGTTGGGAAGCAGTGATTGCTGCGAACCCGCAAGTCATTATCAGTGATGCGACGGGGGTGGCTTGGAAAAAGCACTGGGCCCGTTGGCAGCAAGTTGCAGCTGTTCGTGATCATCGTTTATTTACGATCGATCCAAATTTAATCGATCGCGCAGGTCCGAGATTGGTCGAGGGTGCAAAAAGAATATGTGTCATCCTGAGCGAAGCGAAGGATCACTAAAATACGACCATGGCATTTGTTAGTGATCCTTCGCTGCGCTCAGGATGACAACGCTCAGAATGCTTAGGATGCTCAGGATGACAGCATGTTTGAATGGCTTAAGTGTTGGCACTTGACCCCTTTATTAGGTAAACTTGCCCATGCCTAATATTCAAACATAAGAGAGGAAATAACGAGAGATGAAAAAATCGTGGAGTGATACTGATCCCGTTGAAACAAAAGAATGGCTTGATGCTTTATCTTCTCTCATTAAACATGAAGGAAAAGATCGCGCACAATTTATTTTGCAAAGCTTACTGACAGCTGCTGAAAAAAAAGATATCAATTTGGGTTTGACTTCATTCAATACAGCTTATGGCAATACCATTTCAGTTGATCAACAACCAGATTATCCTGGCGATCTTGCAATGGAAGCTGCGATTGAATCCATGATTCGCTGGAATGCGATTGCAATGGTGATCAAAGCAAAAAAATCCGTCGGTGGTGTAGGCGGTCATTTATCTTCTTTTGCTTCTATTGCAACTTTATATGAAGTAGGAATGAATCATTTTTTTCGCGGAACAACAAAAGACTCACTCGGTGATCTCATTTATTTTCAAGGCCATTCAGCAGAAGGTAATTATGCACGCGCTTATTTAGAAGGCCGATTAACAGAAGAAAATTTAACGCGTTTTCGTCAAGAAGTGCATGGCAAAGGTCTTTCTTCTTATCCGCATCCTTGGCTCATGCCTTCCTTTTGGCAATTCGCAACTGTCTCTTTAGGTTTAGGTTTATTGCAAGGCATTTATCAAGCGCGTTTTCTTAAATATTTAGACAATCGTGGTTTATTGCCCTTGAATGATAGAAAAGTATGGGTATTTTGTGGTGATGGCGAAATGGATGAACCAGAATCTATCGCGGGTCTTACTTTTGCAGCACGTGAAAAATGCGATAATTTAATTTTTGTGATTAATTGTAATTTGCAACGTCTCGATGGTCTTGTTCGTGGTAATGGCAAGATCGTTCAAGAATTAGAAAGTCTTTTTCGCGGTGCAGGTTGGCATGTGATTAAAGTATTATGGGACAGTCATTGGGATCCCATTTTTGCAAAAGATAAAAATGGCGCATTAATAAAACGATTACAAGAATGTGTTGATGGTGATTTGCAAACAGCTTACGTGCGTGGTGGTGCTTATACACGCGAATTTATTTTTAATACAGATGAATTAAAAAAATTAGTGGAAGATTTATCTGATGAAGAATTAGAAAAATTAAATCGCGGTGCACATGATCCACTTAAAGTCTATGCTGCTTATGCAAACGCTGTTGCACATCAACATCAACCTATTGTTATTTTGACTCAAGGTGTGAAGGGATATGGTTTAGGTAGAACGCTCACAGAAGGTCGCAATGTTGCGCACAATCAATTGGATATGTCAGAAGAAGAATTAAAAACATTTCGTGAACGTTTTCAATTGCCTTTATCAGATGAACAATTAATTGATTTAGATTTTCATCGTTTCGATAAAAACAGTCAAGAATATGCTTATCTACAAACGCAACGTAAAAAATTAGGCGGTTTTTTACCTGCGCGTAACATTGTGTCGCAAAAGCTTGCTATTCCTGCTTTATCTGCATTTGATTCTATTTTGCAAGGATCGGCTGACAGAACGATGTCAACTACCATGGTGCTGGGTCGTATTTTAAATGTCTTATTGAAAGATAAAGAACTGGGTAAACGCATCGTACCAATTTTTTCTGATGAAGTACGTACATTTGGTTTAGAAGCTTTGTTTAGACAAGTTGGTATTTATTCGCCGGTCGGACAACTTTATACACCCGAAGATAAAGAACAATTCTTGTATTATCATGAAACGAAAGACGGTCAAGTATTAGAAGAAGGTATTACAGAAGCAGGATGTATGTGTTCTTGGATTGCTGCAGCAACCTCTTATGCGACGAATTATTTTCCCATGGTTCCTTTTTTCACTTATTACTCTATGTTTGGTTTTCAACGTATTGGCGATTTGATTTGGGCCGCAGCTGATATGCGTGCACGTGGTTTTTTAATTGGTGCAACAGCAGGTCGTACAACGCTAGAAGGAGAAGGATTGCAGCATCAAGATGGCAGTAGTTTGTTGACTGCATCTACCGTACCAACTTGTCGTGCTTATGATCCTACTTTTGGTTATGAAATGACAGTGATTATCCATCATGGTTTACAAGCCATGTATGCAGAAGAAAAAGATGAATTTTATTATTTGATGGCGATGAATGAACGTTATGCGCAACCGGCTATGCCAAAAGGGGTAGAAGAAGGTATTATCAAAGGCATGTATTTATTACAATCCGGTGGAAAAGGAAAGTTGCACGTGCAATTACTAGGAAGCGGTGCCATTTTAAATGAAGTGATTGCTGCTGCTGAATTATTGAAAGAAGATTTTGATGTTGCAGCTGATGTGTGGAGTGTCACTAGTTTTGGTGAGTTACGTCGCGATGCGATGACGATTGAACGCACACAGCGACTTTCTTTTTCTAAACAAAATCAAACTTCTTATCTTGAAAAATGTTTGCAAGATCATGAGGGGCCTGTGATTGCAGCAACGGATTATGTGCGTGCTTATGCAGATTTAATTCGTCCTTATTTGCATCGCACTTATATCACATTAGGCACAGATGGATTTGGTCGAAGTGATACGCGTGAACATTTGCGATATTTTTTTGAAGTGGATCGTCATCATATTGCAGCGGCATCACTGTATGCGTTATCAAAAGAAAATAAATTATCATCGGAACAAATTGCTCTGGCTGTAAAAAAATATGGTATCGACATCAATAAATCTAATCCAATGGAGGAATAAACCTTGGCCTTAATAAATGTAACGACACCTGATTTGGGCGGCGCAGCGGATGTGACGGTGATAGAAGTTTTGGTTAAACCAGGCGATGCGATTGAAGCGAATGCATCGATTGTGACATTAGAATCAGATAAAGCAACCATGGATGTTCCGACGGCAGAAGCGGGTGTTGTTAAATCGATTAAAGTAAAAGTGGGTGATAAAGTATCTGGCGGCTCCGTGTTAATGACGTTAGAAAGTAAAAGTGCTGCTAAACCAGCAGAAGAAAAAAAAGCAGAGAAGAAAGTAGAGAAAATAGCAGATAAAACAGCAGATAAAACAGAGAAAGTAGAAAAAATAAAAAAAGCAGAAAAACCTGAAAAAACTGAGAAAAAATCATCTGCTCAAACAGAAAAACCATCAACAAAAAAATCGACAACGTCAGAACAAAAAGTTTTAACAGGTGATTTGCAATCAACGGCGGATGTTCATGCAGGCCCAGGGGTGCGTCGATTTGCACGTGAATTGGGCGTGAGTATTGCGTCAGTGCAAGGCAGTGGTCCGAAAAATCGTGTATTAAAAGAAGACGTGCAAACGTTTGTTAAAAATCGATTGTCACAATTACCATCGTCTTCTTCTACTTTACCTAGTTTACCTGCGATTGATTTTACTAAATTTGGTCCTGTTGAAATGCAAGCGTTGTCTCGTATCAAAAAAATTTCAGGAAAAAATTTACAGCGTAATTGGATGATGATTCCGCATGTGACACAATTTGGCGAAGCGGATATCACTGAGTTAGAAAATTTTCGTCAATCGCATAAAGCAGAATCTGAAAAACAAAAAATAAAATTAACACCGTTAGTATTTGTGATGAAAGCAGTGGCGGCTTCGTTAAAAATATTTCCGCATTTTAATGCTTCATTAGATGCTTCTGGTGAAAATTTAGTGATGAAAAAATATATTCATGTTGGTGTTGCAGTTGATACGCCAGATGGTTTAGTGGTGCCTGTTGTGCGTGATGTTGATAAAAAAGGATTGATTGATTTAGCGAAAGAATTAGCTGAAATCAGCGAGAAAGCGCGTAATAAACAATTAACACCTGGTGATATGCAAGGCGGTTGTTTTTCGATTTCAAGTTTAGGCGGCATTGGTGGAACGGCTTTTACACCCATTATTAATTATCCAGAAGTGGCGATTTTAGGGATATCAAAATCATCATACAAACCGGTTTATCAGCAAGGCGAATTTGTGCCGCGTTTAATCTTACCATTATCACTTTCGTATGATCATCGGGTGATTGATGGCGCAGATGGCGCGCGTTTTATTACTTATCTTGCGGGCATGTTGTCTGATATTAGAAATTTATTGTTGTAAAAGAAAAAAATGCGTCGTCCCGCGCTTTATGCGCGGGATCCAGAACGTCGTCCCGCGGCTTGTCCGCGGGATCCAGAATTCTAATGCTTTAGAGGAATTTAAAATGTCAATCCAAACAGAAGTTGTTGTATTAGGTAGTGGTCCTGGCGGTTATACCGCAGCATTTCGTGCAGCGGACCTCGGTAAAAAAGTTGTGTTAATCGAAAAAGATGCGATAGGCGGTGTGTGTCTCAATGTGGGTTGTATTCCATCAAAAGCTTTATTGCATGCAGCTAAAGTGATCGATGAAGCAAAAGAAATGTCAACGCATGGTGTGCAATTCAGTAAACCAGGCATTGATGCTAAAAAATTAAGTGAATGGAAAAATAGCGTAGTGAAAAAGCTAACAGGTGGTCTTAGTATGTTAGCAAAACAACGCAAAGTAGAAGTTGTTTATGGCGAAGGAAAATTCACTTCTCCGAATGCCATCACAGTCACGACATCGGAAGGAAAAACACAAACCATTGAATTTCAACAAGCGATTATTGCAGCTGGTTCACGTCCTGTGAGCTTGCCTTTTCTTCCTCAAGATGAACGCATCATAGATTCAACAGGTGCATTAGAATTAAATGAAATACCAGGCAGTATGTTAGTGATTGGCGGCGGTATTATCGGATTAGAAATGGCGACAGTTTATCATGAATTAGGCACAGCAATTACTGTCGTTGAATTAATGGATCAAATTATTCCTGGTGCAGATAATGATGTTGTCATGCCTTTATATAAACGCATCAAGCAAAAATATAAAAATATTTATTTAAAAACAAAAGTCACAAAAGTAGAAGCAAAAAAAGATGGATTATATGTGACATTCGAAGGTGAAAATGCACCACAACAACCAGAAAAATTTGATCGTATTCTTTGTGCGGTGGGACGACGTCCGAATGGGGACCAATTGGATGCAGCAAAAGCTGGCGTGAGAGTTGATGATCGTGGATTTATAGCTGTCGATAAGCAACAACATACGAATGTGCCTCATATTTTTGCGATAGGTGATATCACAGGTAATCCGATGTTGGCGCATAAAGCGATTCCAGAAGGACGTGTCGCGGCAGAAGTGATCGCAGAATTTAAACATTATTTTGATCCAAAATGTATACCTAGCGTGGCTTATACTGATCCAGAAGTGGCATGGGTCGGTGTCACTGAAAATGAAGCCAAAGCAAAAGGAATTAAATATGGCAAGGGTGTATTTCCTTGGGCAGCAAGTGGTCGTTCGTTGAGTTTGGGTCGTAGTGAAGGATCAACGAAATTAATGATTGATGAAGAATCACATCGTGTGATTGGTGCGGGGATTGTTGGACCTAATGCAGGTGAGTTAATGGGTGAAATTGCATTGGCGATTGAAATGGGTTGTGATGTTGATGATCTTGCTCTGACGATTCATCCGCATCCGACTTTGTCAGAAACAATTGTGATGGCAGCAGAAGTATTTGAAGGAACGATTACGGATTTGTATTTGCCGAGGAAGAAGGAAGCGGTTAATACGAATTGAAATGGTGTCAGTCACCTCATTTTTTGTTGGGAACGTGTTGTTTGGCTTTGACTTTGTTGGGCTTCGATTTTGTTGGGCTTCGCTACGCTCAGCCCAACCTACGAGTTCTACGAGTTCTGTTCCCTCTCCTCCCATTTTAATGGGAGGAGAGGGTTAGGGAGAGGAGGGTTTTGAGCGCATTAACCTCCCCTCCCTAACCCTCCCCTCCAGCATTCGCTGGAGGGGAGGGAACGGCTAGGATTTATTTCCTTTCATGATCCCACAACACTTCTTTGTCTCCGTCTTCTCGCGCAATAATACGTGCTGCAACAAATAGCACGTCAGAAAGACGGTTTAAATAGCGTAATAATTGCGGATTATGCAATGGCACTTGTCTGTGTAATTTCACCATCGTGCGTTCAGCGCGTCTGCAAATCGTACGTGCAAGATGACAATGCGTCACCGCAGCATGCCCTCTTGGTAAAATAAACTCTTTCAAGGGCGGTAATGTGGTATTCCATTCATCTAATTGTTTTTCTAAGGCTGTGACATGGTCCGCTGTGACAGCTATTCTGTCAGGCAAATGCATTTCACCGCCCATATCAAATAAAATATGCTGAACATGCGTGAAAAAATTTATCACGGTTTTATCTTGAATAGGATAAGACAAAAAAACGCCGATAGCAGAATTCAATTCATCAATGGTACCAACGGTTTCTAACAAAACATCATCTTTAGAGAGTCTATTTTCGCCCAGTGTGGTATACCCGTCATCACCTTTTCGGGTATAGATTTTCGTCAATCGATATGGCATGGTTAAATTACCCCTAGTTATGATGACTACTATCTCATATGTTGAGGCCACTGCAAAAAACTGATGTGCCTGTATTAGTGACCATTGAGCATACCGTCCAAGTCTCGCCTTGGACGGAGGCAACATTCAACACATGCTTCCAATCTGGTTATACTGGCTGGGTTATTGAATTAGATCAACAGATTATCGGTTTTATTATTGTATCGATGACATCTGTTGAGTGCCATATTCTTAATTTATGTGTGACTAAGCCGCAACAACGGCGAGGGTTTGGAAAACAATTACTTCATTATGTGTTGATGGAAGCAAAACAAAGAAATATCGGGATTTCTTATCTCGAAGTGCGGCGTTCTAATCGTCCTGCGATTTCTCTTTATCAACAATTAGGATTTAAACTTGTCGGCGAACGAAAAAATTATTATCCCGGCGAGCCTCAGCATGAAGATGCGCTCGTTTATGCGCGTAGTTTGGTTTAAGTCAAATCAACATTCAAACTGATTTGCACGACATCCGCATAATTACGTTTGTAATAGCCTGAAAGCGTACCATTTGAAGAAACATTATTAATTTGTCCGCGGCCAAAATTAAGATATTCGTAAGAGGCCGCTAATGTGACTGGTTTAATGAGATGATATAAAACACCGGCGCCAATGCGGACTTGTTTATCCATGGGTAAATCAGGTAAACGTTTGCTGTTGGTGGTGGGAGAAGAATCGTAAGATGCGCCTAATTGTAACATCAAATTACACGTCGCTTGATATTGTCCGCCTAATCCAATGCGATAAGTGCTGTTCCAGTTTTGCGGAATGGTCGCGCTAAATCCTTTGACGACTAAAATGCTATCACGCATGGTAGACCAGTTTGCCCAACCAATTTCACCCAATAATTTAAATTGATTACTAATGCCTTGTGAGGCGCTCACAATGACTTCTGCGGGATCGACCAATTTTGTTGAAGTGGGAGGATTGGCTGCGAAACCTAAAATGGTCGTGCTGCCCGAAAGATGATGTACGATTTGCGAACGGAAGGCGATACCAATATGAGTCGTTTTATATGGCGTGAACAGCGCGCCAAGATTAAATCCTGGCGCAACATTGGCAAGACTGACTTTAGCCTGACCATTCACTAAGGTTATTCCAGGAATGGGTATGGCGACTGTTTCTTGCAAATTAATATATTCGATTGAAAGGCCCGCCCCTAATGATGCCCAGTTGGATAGTTGCCAGGCGATGCTAGGATTGAGATTGATCGTGTAAAACGTGACTTGTTGTACATAAAAACGGCCGACCCAGCCGTCTGCATAGGTCATTTCGCCGCCAAAGGGGGTGGTGAGACTGACGCCCATTTTTAATTTGGGAGAGTATGAGTAAGCAAGATATAAACCTAGACCAGGAATGAGATCGCCGGCATTGCCGCCATTATTTCCGAAAATGGTCGTTGATGAACTTTTTGTAAAATTAAAATAGGGAATCGTCATTTGTCCGCCCATCATGAATTGCGAATGGGATAAAAGAGTCATGCTGGCAGGATTGAAATACGATGAAGACGCATCTTGAGTGACGGCTTGTCCAACACCTGCCGTGCCAATAATGGGTGTGCCTAATTCGTATAGTTGAAAGGCAGCCGCGAAGGTGAGTGTGCTATAGGTGCTGGCGTAGAGTAGGCCGCAAAGAAGTGATAAACGAAAATGCTTCATAACTTGTCCCTGTTATATTCAATGTTAAATTCAATGAAAAAATGATTTTAATATAGATACCGTAATGTGAAGTGATTCTCAACTTATTTAATTAATAAAATTAAGTTTGCTGGGTTTGATTTTTCAAAGATGAATTGTTGTAAGATCATAACTTTTGAAAACAATAGAGGAGTTTTTATGAAAAACAATTTAGCTGTGTTTGAAGAGTATCAAATTCGACGAGTATATGATGAAGAAACTGAGATGTGGTTTTTTTCAGTGATTGATATTATTCAAGTTTTAACCATGCAGTCTGATTACCAAACTGCCAGGAAATATTGGAATAAGCTTAAAGAACGTCTAAAAAAGGAAGGCAATGAAACGGTGACAAACTGTCACCAGTTGAAAATGACTGCGGAAGATGGCAAATCCAGACTAACAGACGTAGCTAATGCCGAAACTCTCCTTCGCCTTGTTCAATCCATACCCAGCCCTAAAGCAGAACCTATTAAGCTTTGGTTAGCCAAGGTCGGTTATGAACGTATGCAAGAAATGTCTGATCCTGCTAAATCTCTCGATAGAGCTAGAGAAACATGGCAAAAGCATGGCTATAGTGAAAAATGGATTCAGCAGCGCAAGCGAAGCTGAATTGATTTTTACGGCACTTGCAGAACTTTCTACAAGGCAAATAGCAGAAACCATGAATGCGACAGGAATGAAAGAAAATAAAGTTGCGGGGAAGAAAGGCGGTGGGATTGCGAAGAGGGCGAGAATGGAGTTGGAAGATAAGACGGGGAGAAAAGTTGTAACTGATAAAAATTATTTAACCTTAAAGGAATCAAATCAGCTATTAAAATTAAAGAAAAGAGGGAATTAGTGAAACTCGACTTTGGCCACTTTTTGAGACACAACCTTGTTACATAATATAACCCAGCTTGGATCATATTTGAGAAATAAAATAACTTTATTATAACCCTATTCTCGTATTGTGCTTCAATTCGTGTAGTCATATAGTACGCTACGTCATCGATTATCTCAAAAATAAGAGGAGCCTTTCATGAATGCGAGACAACCA
Organism: Gammaproteobacteria bacterium; assembly: GCA_013288125.1. GTDB lineage: Bacteria > Pseudomonadota > Gammaproteobacteria > DSM-16500 > DSM-16500 > Aquicella. Next base: position 58,305 of record JABDCN010000004.1, on the reverse strand, counting down.
TCAGAATCAGAATTAAAAAAATCAGAATTAGAAAACTTATTAGATACTGATCCTGGACGAAACATTATTTTACATGATCTAAGTACAACGGCCTATGATTCATTACGTTTCGTTAACAAGAGCATGTTCAATTTTTTCAAACGCCATCCTGTTCAATCGTTAGTTTATTATCTCGTACATAAACCTGATGAAAAAAGCGTGTGGGACATTTTAAATGCTTATCCTCATTTATTAAACTTTCAATTCAAGAAAGTAGTATTTCAAAAGTATACAGCGACTAACATGACGCCGCTGCAATTGGCTCATAGCGCAGGCGATATTGAGATGCGCGACAATGTCTTTGAGCCATTATTTATACAACACTACGGTGATGAACAAAAAGGCATAGAGGAAATGCAGAAACAAATTAGTGAATTGAAAAACATTCACAAACCATTTGATTTTGGGCTTATTATGCAAGCGATTTCAAACGAACCATTTAATCTTGGAAAAGATGAAACAAATAGATGGATATTGAGTCCTGCTATGCTCGCTGCTATCGATGTATTTATAGAAGAATATGATGAGAACCAACCTAAAATTTTCGATAAAGCGATGCTATTTTCTTGGGAAACACTCGGGAAATTCGCTGAGGCTTATGCTGCAAATGCTGCGCAATGGGGGGGCAACAATTATTATTTAAGATGTGCATTAACAGAAGAGGCGGTGCTTAGGGAAGTGATTCTTCGTGCGCCGGAAAATGATAAGCAGCGATTTAATCAAGGTATTTATTACTTCCAACAGGCTAATCCTGAACAGTTCAAGCGCTGGCAAAAAAACCGTGATGATGCTTCTTTTGATGATTCATTAAAGGCGCGGTCTGTTAACTTTAATCTTCGTGCTTCTTGTTCGGATATAATATTTGGGCGGGCGGCCATGCGTGGTGGTTGGTGCGGCGTGCCCACGGTGGCGGTTGGTGTTGCCGCGGTTACAAAATTTTTGTCGAACAAAAACTTCAAGCTTGCAGAGCTTATGCAGCCACATCCAGTCCATCAATCGACCGGGCGTGTAAAGTTTTGAAGTAGTGGATATGAATAAGGGCAACTGCATGAGCAGCTGCTTTTTCATGCCAACAGACATCGATAAATCGTTGCAAAAGTTCTTGGTGTTCCCAAGTAGTTGAAGTCATTGTCCACCAAGTAACCCAGCGATTCAGATAATTTCTGATTCGAGCATTTTCGCAACATGCCATTGTTTCATTTTATTCTCTAAACAGTATTCATGGACTAAAAATATAGCTGATATTATCTCAAAGAAAAGTCATACTTCACTAACTTTCAATCCGAAAACCAGTATTGATTGGACTATTCTTGCTATACGTGTGATATCTCGCTACTAATTGAGTTGAAATAATCTTATAAAGAAAGGACTCTTCTAAAATAAAAAAATCTTTCAAGCAAAAAAGATCCCCCCAACAAAACAATCATCGTATAAACCGCTGCCGGCGCATGTTGATAAGTATAAATTTCTAATAAACAAAACATAGCAATACACAACAAGCAACCAATGAGAACTAATAACAAATTTGCACCCGTGTTAGATAAAATTTTAAGATGTCCCGCATTCACCGCAGCATAAATAAGTAGAAATGCACTGCTTCCCATCATTGTTACACCGGCAAGATTAAAAAATAAAATAAAGATGATGACTAAAGCAGTTGTGATTAACAAACCTTCTGTTGCGCCACGCCATTCTGTTCGCGAAAAAAAAGGAGAAAGTTCGCCATCGCGCGCTATCATATAGCTAACATTGGCAGCGCCAAATAAAGTGGCATTAATAGCAGAGGCAGTTGAAAATAAGGCTGCGATTGAAATAAGCTTAAATCCCATACTACCTAAAAATGGTTTAGCTGCTGCAGCAAGCGCATAATCGCCCGCAATAAAAATTTGATGAGGAGAGAGATTACCAATCACAGTGATTGAAACAGCAAGATAAATTGCAATCACAATAAATACACTTAAATATAAGGCGCGTGGTAAATTTTGATGGGGATTTAACATGTCGCCTGCAGCATTTGTGATTAAACCAAAACCTTCATAACCAATAAATAATATACCTGTACCAAATAAAATAGATTGGGAAGACGGCCAAGTTGCAATGGCAAGATAATCAGGATGAATATAAAACATGCCAACAGCGGCAAATAAAATGAGTATGCTAACTTTTATTATCACAATGATTAATTCTGATTTGCCGACACTGCTTGCACCAAGCATATTGATGAAAGCGAATAATAAAACAATACTGATACTGATTGTTTTTGTCATGAAAGAAGAAGCTGTGTTTGTGAAAAAAGTTTGGCAATAAGCAGCAAAACCTTGAGCATAGAGTGCGATGGAAATAATATACCCTATCCACATAAAAACATTGATGCCGCCACTCATGACGCCTTTTCCCCATCCTTGAACTAAAAATTCAACAGCGCCGCCAGTGGAGGGATATTTAGCGCCAAGTTTTGCATAAGAATAAGTAGAAAAAAGAATAATGAAGCCGCCAATTAAAAAGGACAACCACATGGCTGAACCCGCAGCTTGTGCAACGACGCCTAAGATAGAAAAAATACCTGCGCCTATCATGCCCCCTATCCCAATGGAAACTGCGCCTAAAAAAGAAATCCTATTTTTTAGATGACTATTTCCTTTCATGTGGTATCCTTTTTATTCGAGTATAAATGTAAAAAAATTACACGATTATACAATCCTAACTTAAAGTAAGGCAGCTTCATCATGATAGAAATCACTTCCATGCGCAATTATCTCAAAGAATTGCAAACCCGGCTTGATAGCATTTGGGGGTATCTTTGAGATCGATCAAAAGAAAAATCGCTTAATTGAATTAAATCAAACATTAGAAGATCCTAATATCTGGAACCAGCCAGAAAAAACGCAAACCTTAGGTAAAGAACGTGCGCAATTAGAAGATGTCATTAATATGATGACAGGAATACAAACGCATTTGCGTGATACACAAGAGTTATATGAATTAGCTTTTGTTGAAAATGAAACGGATACATTAGAAGCTGTTTCACACGATGCGGAAAAATTAACAAAACAAATTGAAAGTTTAGAATTTCGACGCATGTTTTCGGGTGAAATGGATAAAAACGCAGCGTATGTTGATATTCAATCTGGATCTGGCGGAACAGAAGCGCAAGATTGGGCGGAAATGTTATTGCGTATGTATTTGCGTTGGGGCGAGCGTCATGGTTTTAACTGTGAATTAATTGAAGCGTCCGCTGGTGAAGTCGCAGGGATTAAAAGTGCGACTGTCAGATTTGAAGGTGCTTATGCTTATGGTTGGTTACGCACAGAAAGCGGTGTGCATCGATTAGTACGTAAATCACCGTTTGATTCAAATAATAAAAGACATACTTCATTTGCTTCTGTTTTTGTTTCACCTGAAATTGACGACAATATTGCAATTGATATTAATCCTGCTGATTTACGGACGGATACGTATCGCGCAAGTGGCGCAGGCGGTCAGCATGTTAATCGCACAGATTCAGCTGTGCGTATCACGCATATTCCAACTAATATTGTTGTGCAATGTCAGGCAGATCGTTCGCAACATAAAAATCGTGCGCAAGCGATGAAACAATTGCGTGCAAAATTATATGAATTTGAAATGCAAAAAAAACGCGCGAAACATGAAGCATTAGAAGCGACAAAAAAAGAAATTACATGGGGCAGTCAAATTCGTTCTTATGTACTTGACATGTCGCGGATTAAAGATTTGCGTACGGGTGTTGAAGTGGGGAATACGCAAGCTGTATTGGATGGTGATTTAGATAAATTTATTGAAGCAAGTTTATTGGCAGGATTATAAACATGACAGATCAAGCAAATGAAAGTGAATTGAGTACACATGATTTAATTGCAATGCGTCGAAATAAATTAGAAGAATGGCGAAAACTGGGCCATGCTTATCCTACAGATTTTCGTCGCGATACTTTAGCATTTCATTTAATAAAACAATATGGCGATCAAAATGAAAGCGAATTAGAAGCGCATCCCATTCCAGTGAAAATAGCTGGTCGTATGATGACACGAAGGCTCATGGGTAAAGCTAGCTTTATGCATATTCAAGATATGTCTGGCCGCATTCAACTTTATATTAAACAAGATGATGTGACGCCTGCTGTGTATGATGTTTTTAAGCAATGGGATTTAGGTGACATTATCGGTGCAGAAGGCATTTTATTTAAAACAAAAACAGGTGAATTGTCCGTTAAAGTAAAAAAGATCCAGTTATTATCAAAAGCGGTGCGGCCTTTACCCGATAAATTCCATGGATTAACAGATCATGAAACGCGTTATCGTCAACGTTATCTTGATTTAATTGCAAATGAAGAAACGCGGGATGTTTTTATGATGCGATCAAAAATCTTGGATATCATTCGGACGTTTTTGAAAGAGCGTGATTTTTTAGAAGTTGAAACGCCGATGATGCAAGTGATGGCTGGCGGAGCAGCAGCGACACCATTTGTTACGCATCATCATGCATTAGATATGCCTTTATATTTGCGCATTGCACCTGAATTATATTTAAAACGTTTAGTGGTCGGTGGATTTGAACGTGTGTTTGAAATTAATCGTAGTTTTCGTAATGAAGGATTATCAACGCGTCATAATCCAGAATTTACGATGCTTGAATTTTATCAAGCGTATGCAGATTATCATGATTTAATGGATTTAACTGAAACTTTGTTTCGTCAAATTTCAGAAACAGTATCTGGTAGTTTGAAAATTGTTTATCAAGAAATTGAAGTGGATTTTTCAAAACCATTTGAACGATTGACAATGAAAGAAGCGATCTTGCGATATAATCCTGATTTGAAAGAAGCTGATTTGAGTTCGCGTGAATCCGCAAAAAAAATAGCGAATAAATTGCAAATAGCGGTGCAAGAAAATCATGGATTAGGTAAAATTATGGTTGAAATATTCGAAAAAACAGTTGAGCATCGTTTGTTACAACCAACTTTCATCACAGCGTATCCTTCAGAAGTTTCTCCCTTAGCAAGACGAAATAATGAAGATCCTTTTTTAACTGATCGATTTGAAATATTTGTTGCAGGTCGAGAAATGGGAAATGGATTTTCTGAATTGAATGATCCTGATCAACAAGCAGAAGCTTTTCGATTGCAAATGGAAGATAAAGCGGCGGGTAATGAGGATGCAATGCCATATGATGCTGATTATATTACGGCGCTTGAACATGGCTTGCCGCCAACAGCAGGTGAAGGAATCGGGATTGACCGATTGATGATGTTATTTACTAATTCACCTTCTATACGTGATGTGATTTTATTTCCGCATATGAGGCCGAAAGAAGAATAAATTTTTTGGGGAAGATAAAATAAAAATAAAAGTAAAATAAAAATAAGAATTTTTTTTATTGCAATGAGGCTTAATTAGAAAGTCCCCTCTCCTCCAGCGTAGCTGGAGGAGAGGGATAGGGAGAGGAGGTTTACTTAAATGAAAAACATCATGCAAAATCATATTCGTGAATTAAGACAAAACAGTTCTGATGCAGAAAAACGATTATGGTATTTTTTAAGGGCTAAACGGCTTAACGGATATAAATTTCGCAGACAACATCCTATTCATCCATTTGTGGTTGATTTTGTTTGTCTCGAAAAAAAACTCATTATTGAATTAGATGGTGGGCAACATGCAACGCAGCAACATTATGATTACGATAAAGATCGTACTACTTTTCTAGAGTCGCAAGGTTACCAAGTAATTCGTTTTTGGAATAATGTTGTATTTAGTGAAATCAGAGCGGTGTTGGATACTATTTTAACTGCGTTGAATAATTAAAAGTTGTCACCTCCTCTCCCTATCCCTCTCCTCCATAAAAAGCATGGAGGAGAGGGGACTTTCTTAATTATTTCCTCGCAATATAAAGTAGGGAACCTTCTTAATGATCTCCATTGCAAGATGAAACAAAAGACTTTCTTAATGATCTCCATTGCAAGATGAAACAAAAGACTTTCTTAATGATCTCCATTGTAAAATCACAGCGTGCATTTTCTCTTATTGAAATGATGACAGTCTTGTCTATCATTGCGATTCTTGCTGCCATTTCAATTCCATTACTTCGTGATACATGGAACCATGTCAATCAAAAAATCATGTTAGATGAATTGTTGCGCACTATTCAATTAGCAAAGCGAGAAGCACGCATTCGACATCAAGCGATTGGTTTATGCAAGAGTGATACAGGCAGTCAATGTGTTGGTGAATGGAGAGACGGTCAAATCATTTTTGTTGATATAAATAATGATGGCAGTGTGCATGATCCTTCACAAATATTAAAAATAATTCATGGCAGAATAAAACACGGTATTTTATTTTGGCGTTCATTTCCTGCATATCGTGATTATTTGCAATTTTTACCAAATGGTTTATTGCAGCATGATAATGGTACTTTTTGGTATTGCGATGATAATAATTCATCGCCTGTTTGGGCGATTACCTTGAGTAAAACAGGCAAGACGCGTGTACTTTATCCTGAAAATGGTGTGATTAAAGATGCGAGTGGACGTGCCCTAGCATGCTAAAAAGACGTAAACATAAAACTGTTCTAACATACTAAAAAGACGTAAACATAGAACTGTCCTAACATGCTAAAAGGCAGAATTTTGAAACTGCTCCCTCCCCTCCAGCGTTTTTTGCTGGAGGGGAGGGTTGGGGAGGGGAGGTATGCAACTCACCAACACGCTTCAACATTTGCCGAACCTGACACTGATTTCTCACCATTTGCATTAATCATAAGCGAGCTACACTCACGATCTTTTTCGGCTTGTGCATTCATGGGTTTTGCCGTCAGTTGATAATCGTTATCAGAAATAATAGCTAATATAAATTTATAATTATTTTTAACGGCGTATGTTGGCACATGTAAATCAGCAAGCGTCATTCCTTGATAACCATTATGTTCAAAATGATAATGTTCTGCTGTAATCGCTGCTTTTGATAATAATTGTGCGGCTTCGTATCGTCTTTCTTTGACTAAGTATTCTGTATAAATAGGAAAACTAATGGCGGTTAATAAACAAATGATACTAACAACTATCATCAATTCGATTAAATGAAATCCTCGTAAGAAATTTTTTAGCATATTTTAAAAATGAAATCCTCGCATTAAAAAAAATTTTCAGCCTATTTTATTCTTGCAATTTTGAAGTAATTTCAGCTAATCGTTTACCCAGTGCGATACATAACTGCTGTTCTTCATCAGTAATGGGATTTTTTCCACCGACACCCGCGGTATGTGAAGCACCATAAGGCGTGCCGCCGCTCAAAGTCGTATTTAAATGAGGTTCTGTGTATGGAATGCCTAGCAAAATAAATCCTAAATGAAATAACGGCATCATCATGGATAATAACGTGCTTTCTTGACCGCCATGCATGCTAGACGTTGACGTAAATACGACGGCAGGTTTATTCACTAAATTTCCTGATAGCCAAAGACTGCCGCATTGATCAATAAAATATTTCAGTGGTGCAGCCATGTTGCCGAATCGCGTGGGACTACCTAAGGCTAATCCACTACAATTTTTTAGATCATCAATCGTGACGTAAGGCGCGCCACTTTCTGGCACAGGTGGATCAATTGCCTCTATGGTAGTTGAAACCGGTGGAACAGTGCGAATACGCGCTTCCATGCCGGTGACAGATTCAATGCCGCGCGCAACATATTGCGCCATTTGTTTGACCGCGCCAGTTCGGCTGTAATAAAGCACTAAAATGTATGACATTACCTCACCTCACCCTAGACAACATCCAATCCAACACGCAGTCTGGAAATAACCTTCTGCATAATGACAAACCTTTTGAAGGCAGACCCACAAAATAATGCGCACGCGGATGTTTACTCTCTAATGCATGAATTAATTGTTTCACAACAGCATCAGGTGATTGTGATAATTTATCTTTTTTTTCGCGACCAAAATAACTTTTTTCTAAACTTTGATATATTTTTTGATGTACACTTTGCGCTAAAGCTTCGCGATTTTCTTGGTGTAACACATAAGCATTATCACGCAATTTACTTTGAATGGGGCCAGGATTAATAATTGAAACATGAATATTTGTGTTTCGCAATTCTAATCTTAATGTATTACTAAATCCTTCTAAAGCAAATTTAGAAGCATTATAGGCGCCGCAATAAGGTAGTGCCACAATACCTAAAATAGAACTGTTTTGTATTATTCTGCCGTGGCCTTGTTTACGCATGATTGGCAACACTTGACGCGTTAATTCCATGGGACCAAACACATTAGTTTCAAATTGCTCGTGATTCATTTGAAGTGTTAAATCTTCAATTGCACCTGTTTGTAAAAATCCAGCATTATTAAATAGCGCATCTAATTTCCCATCATTCATTGATAAAATAATTTGTAAGGCTTGTTGAATCGAATCAGGATTTGTCACATCGAGTAACACGCTTTCAAGACCATTGGTTTTTAATTTATCAACATCTTGTTGTTTTCTCGCGCTAGCAAAGACACGATAGCCGCGTTTTTTTAACGCATAAGCAGCATGTTCACCAATGCCGCTGGAACAGCCTGTAATTAAAATAGAGTGGTTTGTCATTGTCATACCATCACAACAAAAGTTAGAATAACGTCACGCTTAAAATAACTTGGAGTGTGTCATGCCTATTTATGAATATCAATGTACAACTTGCGGGCATCAGCTTGAATCATTGCAAAAAATGGCAGATGAGCCATTGAAAATATGTCCAGTTTGCCAGCAGTCAACATTGACACGCTTAGTTTCAGCGGCAGGTTTTCAATTAAAAGGGTCGGGCTGGTATGCAACCGATTATCGTCCCAAACAAACGGGAGCGGGTGAAGATAAATCAACGACAGAAACTAAATCGACGGATAATACCTCTAAAAAATCCGATACAAAATCTAATACAAAGTCTGACACAAAATCTGATAAAACAGGTGACGCATGATTTCACATATAAGACGATATTTTATTTCTGGCCTATTAGTTTGGTTGCCGATTTGTATCACATTAGTAGTGATTAACTTTATTTTTAGTATTTTAAGTAAATCACTTTTACTTTTACCTCCGCCTTATCAACCTGATGTGTTGTTGGGATTTCACGTGCCTGGCATTGGTGTCATTATCACTTTGGCAGTTATTTTTTTAACGGGTTTATTTGTTGCGAATTATTTAGGCCGCCGTTTCGTTGCGTTAGGCGAAGCGATGATGTCGCGCATTCCTTTGGTACGAAGTATCTACACTGGCGTTAAACAAGTCACACAAACTTTATTCACGCCAGGGGGGCAATCATTTCGTAAAGTATTATTAGTTGAATTTCCAAAAGAAGGGGTATGGAGTATTGCTTTTCAAACAGGTGTGCTAGAAAAAGGAATCAACTCAACTTCTACTGAACCGATGATTTGTTATTTTATTCCAACAACACCGAATCCAACGTCTGGTTTTTTGATGATGGCGCCAAAAAGTAAAGTGATAGAACTGGATATGAGCGTCGATCAAGCGTTAAAATTCGTGATTTCGTTGGGCGTAGTGCAACCAAAACTATAGGTAACCGTACATGCGTAGTCATTATTGTGGTCAAGTAACATCTGCTTTATTAGATCAAGAAGTAAAATTGGCAGGATGGGTCCATCGTCGTCGTGATCATGGCGGCGTGATCTTTGTTGATTTACGAGATAGAGAAGGTATCGTGCAAGTCGTGATTGCGCCCGAACAAAAAGCAGCTTTTTCTATCGCAGAAACATTGCGAAGTGAATTCGTTGTGCAAGTTAAAGGGAAAGTGAGAAAACGTCCTGAAGGTACAATAAATACTAATATTGCAACGGGTGAAATTGAAATTGCTGCGGCAGAATTAATCTTATTAAATCGTGCTGATCCTTTACCTTTTCCTATTGATGATGAATATCACGAAGTCGGAGAAGAAACACGTTTGCATTATCGTTATCTTGACATTCGTCGTCCTGAGATGTTTTCTCGCTTAAAAATGCGAGCACAAATCGCGCGTTATTTACGTCATTATTTAGATGAGCATGGATTTATCGATGTTGAAACACCTTTTTTAACACGCGCCACACCAGAAGGTGCGCGCGATTATCTTGTTCCAAGCAGAACACATCCCGGTAGCTTTTTTGCTTTACCGCAATCTCCTCAACAATTTAAACAATTACTCATGATGTCTGGGATTGACCGCTATTATCAAATTGTAAAATGTTTTCGTGATGAAGATTTGCGTGCCGATCGTCAACCTGAATTTACACAATTAGATATTGAAACTTCATTTTTGACTGAACATGAAATTCAATCTCTTATGGAAAATATGATAAGAGGATTATTTAAAGACATCTTAAATGTCGATTTACCTCAACCCTTTCCGCGTTTAACTTATGCAGAAGCCATGCGTCGATTTGGTTCTGATAAACCAGATTTACGTATTCCTTTAGAATTTGTAGATGTCGCTGATCTATTAAAAACCGTGGATTTTAAAGTGTTTGCTGATCCTGCGAATGACGCACAAAGTCGTGTTGTTGCTTTGAAAATTCCTGATGGTGCTAGTCTCAGTCGTAAAGAAATCGATGGTTATACACATTTTGTTAGTCAATTTGGTGCGCGAGGGTTGGCTTACATTAAAATAAATGCAGAAGGAAAAGAAGGATTACAATCGCCTATCTTAAAATTTATTCCAGAAGAGGTTGTTGCACAAATCATAGAACGCACAAAAGCAAAAGTGGGTGATATTATTTTCTTTGGTGCAGATAAAGCGGGTATTGTGAATGATGCTTTGGGTGCTTTACGATTGAAGGTTGCGCATGATCGTGGATTAGTTGAAAAGGGATGGAATATTTTGTGGGTTGTGGATTTCCCCATGTTTGAAAAAGGAGAAGGACGATTATCTGCTTGTCACCATCCTTTCACTTCACCACAAACAGATTCAGTTGATACTTTACTAAAAGATCCCGACCACATGCTCGCGCGAGCTTATGATATGGTCTTAAATGGCAGTGAATTGGGCGGCGGTTCTATTCGTATTAATAACGCAGCGATGCAAAAAGCTGTCTTCCAAGTTTTAAATATTAATGAGGAAGAAGCTGAAGCTAAATTCGGTCATTTGTTAACAGCAATGCGATTAGGCTGCCCGCCACATGGTGGTATTGCATTTGGTTTAGATCGTATTGTGATGTTAATGGTGGGTGCAACATCGATTCGTGATGTGATCGCTTTTCCTAAAACGCAAACGGCGACTTGTCCTTTAATGGATGCACCAGCGCCTGTTGAGCCGGCACAGTTAATTGATTTGGGAATACGGGTCGTTAAAGAATAGATATTGGGGTCAGATCTCCTCTTTCCTCTTCCGGTTTGTTCGGTTTGCAAATTGGAAAGGAAAGAGGAGATCTGACCCCATTGGAGGCCTTATGGCAGGACATAGTAAATGGGCGAATATCAAACGCCACAAAGCAAAAGTAGACGCAAAAAAAGGAAAGTTATATACCAAAGTCATTCGTGAAATCACGGTGGCAGCGAAATTATCATCAGATCCCAATTCTCCCCGTTTGCGCGCAGCACTTGAAAAAGCTTATGAAGCGAATATGACAAAAGATGTGATTGAGCGGGCAATTAAACGTGGCGCAGGGGGTGACGATGCTGATGCAGTTGAAGAAGTACGTTACGAAGGTTATGGTCCTGGCGGAACTGCACTCATTGTAGATTGCATGACTAACAATCGTAATCGCACCGTGGGAGAAGTTCGCCATGCTTTTACTAAACATAGCGGCAATTTAGGAACAGATGGTTCTGTCGCTTATCTATTTAAAAAACAAGGGCAATTAACATTTGCACCAGGCGTTGATACTGAACGTTTATTTGATATTGCTTTAGAAGCAGGCGTTGAAGATGTATTAGTGAATGAGGATGGCAGTGTAGAAGTTACAACGTCACCTGATGATTTTCTTATAATTAAAGAAAGATTGGTTAAAGATGGGTTCCGTCCTGAACATGCTGAAGTGACAATGTCTGCTTCAACAAATATTTTTATTAACGATAAAGAAACGGCAGAAAAAGTGTTAAGCTTGATTGATGCTTTAGAAGATTTGGAGGATGTGCAATCTGTTTATTCTAATGCAGATATAGCGGGTGAGGTGTTATAGGAACTGAACATGACAATCATCATAGGGATCGATCCTGGCTCACGGCGCACTGGCTATGGTGTGATTCAACTTGATGGTAATCGACACGTTTATCTCACAAGTGGTTATGTCAATGTAGCGTCTTTTCCTGTTTATGAACGATTGCAACGCATATTTCTCGGATTACGTGAAGTGATTAACTTGCACAAGCCGCATGAAGCTGCCATTGAACAAGTTTTTATGCATGAAAATCCTAATTCTGCGCTTAAATTGGGACAAGCACGCGGCGCTGCGATTGTCGCTTTGGATATGCCGGTCGCGGAATATTCTGCGCGACAAGTCAAAAAATCCGTTGTGGGTTATGGCGCAGCTGATAAGGAGCAAGTGCAATTTATGGTGTGTCGATTATTGAATTTGAAAATAAAATTGCAAGCGGATGCGGCTGATGCCTTGGCAATTGCTTTATGTCATGCGCAGGCAAGAATTTTAAAAAAGATATTAAAATTGTAGAATGTTAAACTTGGGTTTGTCGTCCCGCGGCTTGTCGTTTTATTCGACTTGTCGTCCCGCGGCTTGTCCGCGGGATCCAGAGAAATTCTAAAAAGGTCCTAAATATGATCGGAAAAATACGCGGCACTATCCTCGAAAAATCCCCACCGCAATTATTGCTGGATGTAAATGGCATTGGTTATGAAATCGATGCGCCCATGGGAACTTTTTATCAACTACCTGATGTCGGAAAAGAAGTACATTTATTTACTCATTTTATCGTGCGTGAAGATGCGCATCATTTATATGGTTTTTATACACGAGAAGAACAACTTTTATTTCGTACCTTACTTAAAGTAAATGGCATTGGTGCGCGTTTAGGATTAACGATTTTATCAAGTACAACACCAGATGAATTTGTTCGTTTAGTTTTAAATAATGACACAGCGAGTTTAGTGCGATTACCAGGAATAGGAAAAAAAACCGCAGAAAGATTAGTCATTGAAATGCGAGATAAATTATCTGATTGGCATCAAAGCAGTCATTCTGCTAATCAAGTAATAGATAAAACTGGCAATACATCGCGTCATCCTATTTTACAAGATGCGATTTCTGCGTTAATTGCATTAGGTTATAAACAACAAGAAGCGAATCGTGTGATCACAAAAATTGATAATGGGTCTGCAAATAGCGAAGAATTAATTCGTCAAGCCTTGCGGGAGATGATGTAATGGACCAGCCAAACGAAAATAATTCAGATCGAATTGTCACGCCAGAAGCAAAAGAAACTGATCCAATCGATCGTGCTTTACGTCCACAATATTTAAAAGATTATATCGGACAATCTGCTGTGCGCGAGCAAATGGATATTTTTATTCAAGCAGCGAAACAACGAAAAGATGCCTTAGATCATGTATTAATTTTTGGACCACCCGGGTTAGGGAAAACAACACTTGCTAATATTGTTGCGAATGAATTAGGGGTGGGGATTAAACAAACGTCTGGGCCAGTATTAGAACGTCCAGGTGATGTGGCTGCATTACTCACCAACATGCAATCGGGTGATGTTTTGTTTATTGATGAAATTCATCGCTTAAGTCCCGTCGTAGAAGAAGTGTTATATCCTGCAATGGAAGATTATCAGATTGATATTTTGATCGGAGAAGGTCCTGCTGCACGTTCAATCAAACTTGATTTACCTCCTTTTACTCTAATTGGGGCAACAACGCGTGCAGGTTTATTGACTTCTCCACTACGGGATCGTTTTGGTATTGTTGAACGATTAGAGTTTTATCACACCAACGATTTGTCACAAATTGTTTTGCGTTCCGCGCAAATATTAAAAGTAAATATTAAAGAAGATGGCGCTGAAGAAATTGCACGACGATCACGCGGCACACCACGTATTGCGAATCGATTATTACGACGTGTACGTGATTATGCTGAAGTGAAAGCAAATGGTCGTGTAGAAAAATCAATCGTCAAAGAAGCATTAGATTTTCTTAAAGTGGATCATCAAGGTTTTGATGTGATGGATAGAAAAGTATTACTGGCTTTGATGGAAAAATTTAATGGCGGTCCCGTTGGTTTAGAAAGTTTAGCTGCTTTTATTGGAGAAGAAAAAGGAACGATAGAAGATGTGATTGAACCTTTTTTAATTCAGCAAGGCTTTATGATGCGAACGCCTCGCGGTCGTGTTGCAACTCAGCAAGCTTATTTACATTTCGGATTAAAAATACCTGATAAATTATCAAACATGTTGGGGCAAACGTTGAGCTTGTTTGGAGAGCTTGAACCAGTGGGTTAGCTCCTACCAGGTGATCCGATTTCCATTTTGTGGCATCCTTACTCTTATAACATAACGCATCAATTGGGAGATTCGCATCGTGATTTATGATACCGGTTTATTAAGTTATTTTATCCACGCCAGTTTTGTCGTGAAATGTGTCATGCTTATTTTAATCAGTGCCTCTGTTTTTTCATGGACTTACATCTTGCAGCGCAGTTTTTATTTGCGAGGCGTTAGACAATCGGCCGGTAAATTTGAGCAATCATTTTGGTCTGGTGAAGATTTGTCCCGTATTTACGCGCACGGCGATAGAAATAAAGGAGCGCTTGAAGGTGTAGAAGCCATTTTTCATGCAGGATTTAAAGAATTTCTGCGCTTTCGTAAACAAACTGGCGCGAGTACGCCAGTTGTCATGGAAAATACAACGCGTGCCATGCGAGTAGCCCAAATGCGTGAGCAGGAAAAATTAGAAACCCACTTACCTTTCCTTGCCATTGTGGGTTCGACTAGCCCTTATGTTGGATTATTTGGGACCGTTTGGGGAATCATGCAAGCGTTTCGCGCTTTAGCAACGGTTCAACAAGCAACCGTTTCGATGGTGGCACCTGGTATTGCAGAAGCTTTAATCGCCACGGCTTTAGGCTTATTTGCCGCTATTCCTGCTGTCATTGCCTATAACCGGTTCCTCACAGATATTGGTCGCTTAATGAATCGTTTTGATGCCTTTCAAGAAGAATTTACGAATATCTTGATTCGACAATCACAGCAAACACCGGCAGAAAAAATGGAAGCAGAGGGGGTGATCTAATGGCGCATATTCATCATCCTGGATCACGTCGTCCCATGTCAGATATTAATGTGGTGCCTTTTATCGATGTGATGTTAGTGTTGCTCGTCATTTTTATGATTACTACACCTTTATTATCTCAAGGTGTGAAAGTCGATTTACCTAAAACACAAGCGAAGGCGATGCCTGATCAACAAAAAGAACCTTTAATTGTGACGGTAGATGCCAAAGGTGATTTTTATTTTAATTTGGCGGATAAACCAAGCCAGCCGATTACGGCGCGTACGTTGAGTTATCTCGTCACAAATCAATTGAAAGAACAACAAAATGGTGAGCAGCGTCCCGTATTAGTGCGCGGTGATAAAAGCGCGAATTATGGCAAAGTGATGGAAGCCATGGCATTGTTACAACAAGCAGGAGCAAAAAGTGTAGGCTTAATTACAGAGCCGCCGCCTGCCAATTCGGCATAAATAATTCGGCGTAAACATTCATGCAATTAAGAAGCAAAAAATATTTTGTTTATTCGATGGGTTTCCATGCCGCTATTTTATGCTTGTTAATTTTTAATTTAGATACGACTTCACCGCTCCCTGTGTTTGAAAATACAAATAAACAAGATGTGATAAGTGCAGTCATATTAGGTGATGTGACTACCAGTAAAATTATCAAAAAACCAGAACCAAAGCCTGCTCCTGTTGCTCCAAAACCAGTCGTCGCCCCCATTGTTATCCCTAAAAAAGTATTACCCTTACCATCACATGAAACACTTGCTAAAAATTTATTAAATGACATTAATAAAACGAAAAAGCAGCAAAAAAAAATAAATGATAAAAAATTGCAGGCCGCGTTTAAGAAACATATCAAAGAACAAGCTGAAAAATCGCTGCGGCAACAATTGTTTGATGAGAAAATTAAATTAGAGGCAACAAAATCGCGCGAATCACAAGGTGAAGTTAATAAATATAAAGCGCTAATTTTGCAAGCGATTAGTGAGCGTTGGATTGTGCCGCCTCAAGCAAATAAAAAATTATATTGTGAATTAATGATTAGATTGGCACCAGGTGGCATGGTTTTAGATGTGCAAGTTACAAAATCAAGTGGTGATGTATCACTCGATCATTCTGCGCGAGCGGCGGTACTTAAAGCATCGCCATTACCCGTTCCTTCTGATCCTGATGCGTTTTCAGCATTTCGTCAATTTGTATTGAAAGTAAAACCGGAGAATGTGATATCGACTGATACATAAATACAGGGAGAGTAAGGTGGTTACCATATTAATTATTATCGCAAGTATATCTTTATTGCTCTTTTTCTATATGGGCAGTCAATATTACGCAAAAATAAAAGAAACAACAAAACTACAATCAGCTATTCAATTATCTCAAACACATGAAGATGAATTGCAAAATGAATTAAATAATTTAAAAACGAGATTATCTTCTGCAATTCAAGATCCTGTGACAGGTTTATTAGGTTGGCAATTATTTGAGGATCGTTTGCATCATAGTATGAAAGCAAGTCAGCGATCGCAATTACCATTAGGCGTGATATTTGTCGATATTAAACGTTTGAGAATGGTTAATGATGCTCTAGGTTTTGAAGCAGGGGATGAAGCGCTTCGTCGTGTTGCTGATCGTTTGCAAACCTCTGTGAGACAAGTAGATAGTGTAACGCGATATAATAGAGATGTATTTGTTATTTTGCTTAGTCAATTAGCTAAACCAGAAATGGCCGCCATTGTGTGTCAGCGTATTTTACAAGCGATGAGTCAACCTGTCGAAATTAATCAACAAGAAATTTATCTGAATGTGTCGATGGGAATTGCCATTTATCCTCAAGATGGAAATACAGCAGAAGAATTATTAAGACACGCAGATGAAGCATTGCAAATTGCAAAAGAAAATGAGAAACAAGTCTATCAGTTTTATCGTGAAAAAATGGATAAATCAAATCAGCGAGAATTTAAATTGATGACAGCTTTGCGTTACGATGCGGTGTTTGATCAATTTAAAATTTATTATCAACCTATTATGGATGAAAGTAATCAAACTATTTTTTGTATGGAAGCGTTATTATATTGGCATCATCCTGAATTAGGCGTGATTTCTCCTTCTGAATTGTATCATTATGCAGATATTCAAAATAAATTAAATGATATTTCAATCTGGCTTTTGCGGCATACTTGCAGACATTTTTTGCAATGGCGCGCGATTGGATTTGCGCCGACTTGTTTAGGCGTTCCTTTATTATTTAAACAATTAAGTAGTACACATTTTATTTATGAAATATCTCAAGTATTTCAAGAATTAGCTTTTAATCCAGAGTATATTTTGCTTGAATTAAAGGAAGAAAAAGGGCATCCTTCTTTTGATGTATTAGAAAAAGCATTTAATATGCTTGAATATTTGAGGATTAAATTAGCGCTCGATGATTTTGGTGCAGGTGATTATTCATTACGTTATTTAAAAAATATTCATGCCCATTTTCTTAAATTGTCACCGTCGTTTATCAGTGAAATAGAAACAAATACTTATATGCAAGCATTAATTAAATCGTTAGTAACGCTTGCTAAAAATATGTCTATGCAATTAATTATTCAAGATATCACGAAGCCAGAACAAGTAAAAATATTGAAAGAATTAGGATGTTTGTTAATGCAAGGTGAGTTTCTTTCACCGGCTGCAACACCAGATGAAGTGATGGATAAAATGGCGGTTAAGGTTTAGCTATCCTCAAATTTGTCGTCCCGCGGCTTGTCCGCGGGATCCAGAAAAAAAGTACAATTTGTTGTGTTTTCTCTGGATCCCGCGGACAAGCCGCGGGACGACAAATTGAGGATAGTGTCAAGCCGCAAACTCCTCATAACGACGTAGGAGCTGTTATCTGTAATAGTTGTGATTATTTAATTAACATGAGGTACCTATGCGCAATATGATTCGTTTTGCTTTATTACTCACAATGCTGCTGCTTCCCTACTCAGCCTCTGCGATTTTAAGCATGGAATTAACACGCGGCGTGGCAGGTGCTGTGCCGATAGCGGTTGTTCCTTTTGCGAGTGAAAGTACAACACCGCCACAAGATGTCGGAGGCATTATCTCGAATGATTTACAAAACAGTGGACGATTCAAAGTCTATGCAAAAAATGCACTCAGTCAATTTCCTAGCGATGCTAAACAAGTTTCCACTTCTTATTTTCATCGTTTAGGAACAGATCAAGTCGTTGTTGGTAAAGTTTTGCCAGAAGGCAATAATCGTTATCAAGTGAATTTTCAATTAGTTGATACTTACGGCTCAAATCAAAGTGGAAATATTGTTCTTAGTAAAAGTTATCATATTGCTGCTAATCAATTGCGTGCAGTTGCGCATCATATCAGTGATTTAATTTATCAACAAATCACAGGTGTGCCAGGTATTTTTTCAACTAAATTGGCCTATGTTGTTGTAGAACATTCGGGTAATGCTAATACACAATATCGTTTAGAAGTGGCTGATCAAGATGGATATAATCCTCGGCCTTTACTCAAATCATCTGAACCTATCATGTCTCCTTCATGGTCACCCGATGGGCATCAAATTGCTTATGTTTCTTTTGAAAACCATCGTGCAGGTATTTATTTGCAAGATGTTGCAAATGGGGCAAGGCGCGTATTAAGCCATTTTTCCGGGATTAATGGCGCACCTGCTTGGTCGCCAGATGGTAGAAAATTAGCCTTGGTTTTATCAAAAAGTGGGGCGCCAAATATTTATGTGATGGATGTCGCGTCGCAATCACTCAGCCAATTGACGCACGATTTTTATATTAATACAGAACCTGCTTGGTCACCTGATGGACGATCATTATTGTTTACTTCAAATCGTGGTGGCGGTACACAAATTTACCAAATTGATTTATCAAATGGGAACACCACGAGGCTTTCTTATGACGGTGATTATAATGCGCGTGCTTCTTATTCGCGTGATGGTAAATCGGTGGCCATGATTCATCGCGTTTCTGGTATTTATAGCATTGCATTATTGGATTTAGATTCGGGCCGAATGCGTGTATTAAGCGGGTCAGTTGTGGATAGCGCTTCTCCTAGTATGGCGCCAAATGGCAGTATGATTCTTTATGAAACACTTGCGGGTGGTCGAAGTGTGCTGGGTATGGTTTCTGCTGATGGCCGTATTCAGTTGCGATTACCTGCGAGAAATGGTCAGGCGCAAGATCCTGCTTGGTCGCCGGTATAGTTTAAGATATACTTTTTCAATTGTGTTTAATTTATTTAGATGGGGAATAAAATGAAAACCAAATCATGGATAAAAATTATTTTAGTAGCCTGTAGCGTGTTAACGCTGGCTGCTTGTGCAACGAAGCATAGAAATGATCAATCTGTTAATGATGCTAATGCTGCTTATAATGACAATGCTCAAGCGTCAGGATTAGGTGAGGGTTCTAATTTTAACGATGGGTATGGTGCGCGTTCGCATTCTGGCCGTGTCTATTATTTTGCTTATGATAGCAACGTGGTACAAGATTCAGATAAGCCAGCTATTGCGACTCAAGCCAATTTCCTCATGTCTCATCCAGGTGTGACAGTAACGGTCCAAGGTCATACTGACCCACGTGGTAGCCGTGAATACAATATTGGTTTAGGTGAGAGACGTGCAAAAGCTGTCGCTAATATTTTAATCGCAAAAGGCGTCAGTCTTAACCAAATTCATGTCGTGAGTTATGGTGCTGAAAAATTGGCGGTTCCTGGTAGAACGGAAGCTGATTATCAGTTAGATCGTCGTGTTGCTTTAGTTTATTACAAGCGGTAAGCCATGATTTTTTTACGAAGTGTTTGGACGATAGCGGCTAACCTGAAGTTCCCGCGTTTCTTGGCGAGAACTTCTGTTGGGGTTATATTTTTGAGCGCTTTTTTTGCTCTTTTATTAAGCTCGCCTGTCTTTGCCGAATCTGCGCCTGTTTATGACGCAGATTCTGTGCAGTTTGATAATAGTATGGATCAACAAGACCAACGAGATGTTCCGCCTCCTCCGCCTGAACAAGAAGGTTTTAAGCCTATTCAAGTTGCGAATAATGGACAAGCTGCTAATAATCAAGAAATGCCCACTTCTATGCGTATGGAACACTTGAGTGTTGAACAGCGTATGCAGCGTGTCGAACAGCAAATCAATACAATACAAAATGGTGATATATCAGCGCGTGTTGGCTCGTTACAAGATCAAGTACAATCTTTGCAAGGTCAGGTTGAATTATTGACGCATCAATTACAGCAATTACAAGCGCAATCGAAAGCGCAGTATCAAGACATGGATAAGCGATTAACGCAACAAAATGCGCTCACTAAAACAACTACGCTGGCCGCAGGGGATAGTGATAAACGAAAAAAACCGGTGACTAAATTAGCAGTCACTTCTTCAGCGACAGAATCCATTTCAACTCGAACAGACGTAAATCAACCTAATGTCGCAGAAGAACAAGAAATTTATCAAACAGCATACAATATGATTAAAGCGAAAAAATATGATGAAGCAGTGAAGGCCTTGCAGGGTATGTTACATAAATATCCATCGGGTCAATTTGCTTCAAATGCCCATTATTGGTTGGGAGAATTGTATGGTTTGATGGGTAAAAATGATCAAGCGTTAAATGAATTTAATACCGTTGTGAAACTGTTCCCTGATAGTCCGCGTGTTTCTGATGCACAATTAAAAGTAGGGTTAATTTTGGCGTCGCAATCAAAATGGTCGGAAGCAAAAACTATTTTCAAAAAAATAATTAATCGTTATCCAGGAACGGCTTCGGCGAGATTGGCATCTGAAAATTTAAAACAAATACAGCATCAAGTGGTGAGGTAAGAAATTAAAAATATCACTGCTATAGGAAGTTAAGATGTTCGTTATTGCGAGTAAATTAAAATTTCGTCACTGTAGCTAATAAAGCTTGTTGTTGTGAGAAAACTTTAGAAGAAACTAAAGACGTCTCGTCGTTGCGAGGAGCACGCATAGCGTGCGACGAAGCAATCCAGAAAAAGCATAAATTTGTTTGTGGATTGCTTCGTCGCACACTTCGTGTGCTCCTCGCAACGACGGGACTTTAGTTTTCTTGTAACAATGCTGTTTTATTCTTCACATCAACGATTAGAGGTTAAATTATTAGTTTGTATTAATGAAAATGTCATATAAATAAATTCGCACGATATCACCCATGAACAACCTCCGTATCACAGAAATTTTTTTTTCACTTCAAGGTGAAACACGCACCGTTGGATTACCCACTACATTCGTACGATTAACCGGTTGTCCTTTGCGTTGTCAATATTGCGACACAGCTTACGCTTTTCATGGAGGCAAAAAATATGATCTCGATGAAATTTGTGCTGAAATTAAAAAATATCCAACACGTTATGTCACGGTAACCGGCGGCGAACCATTAGCACAAAAAGCCTGTTTTTTACTGCTTAAACGTCTTTGTGATGAAGGATATGAAGTATCATTAGAGACAAGCGGGGCATTATCCATCGCCGAAGTTGATTCTCGTGTGGTCAGAATTTTAGATATCAAAACACCTGCCTCGCTTGAAGTAGATAAAAATCATTGGGAAAATTTTCATTATTTATTGCCGCATGATCAAATTAAATTTGTTATTTGTGATGAAGCAGATTATCGATGGGCGAAACAAATCACATCTGACTATGCCTTAACAGCTATTTGTGAAGTCTTATTTTCACCGTCTTATCAACAAATCGAAGCACGGGAATTGGCTGATTGGATTTTGCGCGATCAATTACCTGTCAGGTTACAAATTCAATTGCATAAATATCTTTGGGGCGAAGTACCGGGTCGATAGGAATTGGGGTCAGGCTTGCGTCATTGCATCTTGTATCAAGATGCAATGACGCAAGCCTGACCCCAATTTAAGCCTGCCAATTCAAGCCTGATTCCGTAACTTCGTATTGCTATTTTTTCAAAAATTAGTAATATAAGCGACTCTCTTAGCTTAAAAGCATTAATGGGTCGTTAGCTCAGTCGGTAGAGCAGCAGGCTTTTAACCTGTTGGTCCTGCGTTCGAATCGCAGACGACCCATGCATATGAAATCGCCACATGCGAACCACCTCCACCTCCTTGAAAGAACTTTGCTTCAGCGCTGTAATCATTGCGACATTGACGGATTAAGTTATTAAGTCTATTGTCTCTTAATTAATGTTAAGGATTTGGCATGAAGAAAATTCTATCTTGGATGATTTTAATACTCGTCAATTTATTTTTTTACATGAATGTTTTTGCAAACGAACCTACTCATATCGAAATTAATTTTTTACAAAAATACATTCAACAGCAAACGCTTGACTTAAGAAATAAAAATATAACAGATAATGATATTCCTCAAATACTCGCTTTTCTTTCAAGTCATCCAGAAATTACTTCTCTTAATCTTGCTGGTAACCATATCACTGTGAAAGGAGCTGAGTTATTAGCTAAAAATACTACGCTAACTTCATTAGATTTGTTCGGAAATGATATTGATAATCAAGCTGCTGTTGCACTTGCAAATAATAAAACGTTAATTTCATTAAATCTCGATAGTAATCATATTACTGGAGCGGGAGGTATTGCTCTAGCAAAAAACACGACACTGACTTATTTGAACTTACGTAACAACCATATTGGTGATGAGGGTTTAGTCGGTTTTGTTAACAATAAAACATTAACGACATTAATATTAGAATCAACTTATGTGACAGATAAAGGAGCTGAATTACTAGCTAATAATACAACACTTACTTTTATTGATCTTTTTTGCAATGAAATTGGTGATGAAGGAGTGATTGCACTTTCTAAGCATCCTGCCTTATCTCAACTACATATTGCCTATTGCGGTAACAATCCAGATAAAAATTATATTTCAAATAAAGCAGCGATTGCTTTAGCTCAAAACCCTCATTTAGAAGAATTATATATAGATTTGAACACCATTGATGATGAGGGTGCTATTGCCTTAAGCCAAAATAAAAATATTAAAACACTTGTTTTAGGTAAAGATAATATTAGTTATATTGGGGCGAAAGCATTTGCTACATTACCTTCGCTTACTTATCTCAGTTTGCAAGGAGATCAAATTACAAGTGAAGCTGCGATTGCCTTATCCAAAAGTTTCTCCATTAAAAAATTAAATTTAAATGGCGATGATATTGGCGACAAAGGCGCTATTGCGCTAGCTCACAATCAATCAATTGAAAAATTATCTCTTAGTTATTCTAATGTTGGTGATAAAGGAGCTGTAGCATTATCTCATAATACACATCTTACTTATTTAGATCTTGGAACAGGTCCATTCAATCCTAACAAAATACAAATTACTGATAAAGGCGCTATCGCTTTGGCAAGCAATCACAATAAGATTTCACATCTCGATTTGTGGGGGCATAACATAAGCGAAAAAGGCATTATTGCACTAGCCAATAAAAATAGTCTTGTTTATTTAAATTTAAGTGGCATGAATCTCACTCCTCAAGCTGCTTTAGCAATTGCAACAAGTAAAAGCATTACGCATCTCATGTTGTGGACGGGTAAATTGAATGATGATGTTGCTATTATTTTAGCAGGTAGTGCTTCGTTAAAATATCTTGATTTGGAAAATAATGATATCAGTGATGATGGTGCAATTGCTTTTTCTCGCAATACGACACTTGATTATCTTGATGTTTCAATGAATAAAATCGGTATTGTTGGAACAGCAACGCTTGAAGACAATACAAACATTAAAATGCTCTTTATTTATCCTCAGAGATCTTAAACTCAAATTTCCCCCTCGAAGTCGACAGTTTTCGGGTCTTTTTCAAGATACTTCTGGCTCATCTAAAATTATTTGGCAAATCTTGCAGTTAGCCATTGATTAAAGATTTTTAACAGTTTTTCAGTTTCAATAATGCAATCCTTTACCGCGCTTTCCGGCACGATATCGCCGGAGTAATCCGCAGCATTTCGTTGTTTGCGCATTGCCTCAAGTAGTAGAACCGTATCATTATCAATTTCAAGAGTTTTTGATAATGATTGAATCATCACTTGATGATGGCCTGGTTTGCTAGTAAGTGTTCGATAGCCATTTGCTTGCAACGCCGCGTTGGCTATTTGCATAATTGCTTTATAGGCAGCATCGAAACGATTTTCGGCGCTGACGGCAGTAATTTTTGCATCTGCAATATTTCGTTCTGCTGCGGTAACTAAGCGTTTTATTGCGTCAAGATTGATCGAAATTTTTTCGAGATTAATCCCGACAAGATTATTCAATGTCATCGATTTTTCCTATAATAAAAATTTTAGGTGCTTGTAAAATTTCTTTAACAAAAGAATTTTTCTCTTTCATTAATTTTTTCCATTCTGATTTTGTGTATACCTTTGGGTTGATTTCACGTCTTACCATTTTTTGTGCTGGATAAAGTGTTTTTACTGTATCGCTAAAACGGATATCTCCGATAATTAGTACGTCAATATCGCTACCTACTGTCTCTGCGCCACGTGCTGCAGAACCGAAAATAAAAGCTGTATCAATTTTCTTTTTTAATGGTGTGAGCGCTTTTGCCAATACTTCTGCAATGCCAGATGTTTTTCGCAAGATGCTAGCGAGTTCTTCAAAAATGGGGAAGGCGATATTGGCCTGATAATAGACTTGATTGCCGCTTTTTTCTCGTATTAGTACTTGAGCTTTAGCTAATTTATATAATTCTCTGTGTAGCGTTCCGGCTGTAGTATTGGTGAGACGAGCGATTTCGCGGACGTGATAGCGCATTTCTGGGTGCAGTAATAAAAGACCTAAGACTTGGCGCCGATATTCTGCAAATAAGAATGATGTGATAGATGGCATGTTATACCTGTTTGAAGCCTAACAAGCTTCAATTGTAGCTTAAAAAGCTTCATTTTAAAAGAGGCAGTTTGCAGAAATGAGTTATGCTATCCTTGAATTTGCAACAGTTCGCCATCATCTTAAAAAGATAAGAGGTGCGCTATGCGAATGGATAAATTAACAAACAAATTTCAAATGGCCTTGTCAGATGCGCAGTCACTGGCTTTAGGCCGTGATCATGCTGTCATCGAACCTGTTCATGTCATGCAAGTTTTGCTTGAAGAAGAAGGCAGTCCTATTTCTCATTTGCTTACTCAAGCAGGCGCAGATGTCTCTAAACTTAAATCCGAACTCGAAAATACGATTAATCGTTTGCCGAAAGTAGAAGGCACGGGCGGAGATGTTCATATTTCAAATGAACTCAATCGTATTCTCAATTTAACTGATAAGCTCGCGCAAAAACGCAAAGATCAATATATTTCTAGCGAATTATTTGTTTTAGCGGCTTTAGAAGATAATGGCACATTAGGCGATATTTTACGTAAATGCGGTGTCGTCAAAAACAAATTGGAAAAAGCAATTGAAGATGAGCGTGGAGGAGAAAACGTGCAAGATCAACATGCTGAAGAACAACGTAATGCATTGGGAAAATATACGATTGATCTCACGGCGCTTGCTGCTAAGGGCAAGCTTGATCCTGTGATTGGTCGAGATGCAGAAATACGCCGCACGATACAAGTGTTGCAACGTCGCAGCAAAAATAATCCTGTTTTAATTGGTGAACCTGGTGTGGGTAAAACAGCGATTGTTGAAGGACTCGCACAGCGCATTGTGAATGGTGAAGTGCCTGAAGGATTGCGTGATAAACGATTATTAGCACTAGATTTAGGCGCGCTTATTGCTGGTGCAAAATTTCGCGGTGAATTTGAAGAACGATTAAAAGGTGTTTTAAAAGAATTATCCAAACAAGAAGGTCAAGTGATTTTGTTTGTGGATGAATTACATAATGTGGTTGGTGCGGGAAAAGCAGAAGGATCGATGGATGCTGGTAATATGTTAAAACCTGCTTTGGCACGTGGCGAATTACATTGTGTTGGCGCAACAACCTTAGATGAATATCGAAAATATGTTGAAAAAGATGCCGCATTAGAAAGACGTTTTCAACGTGTTTTAGTTGAAGAACCGACAGTGCCAGATACGATTGCTATTTTGCGTGGATTAAAAGAGCGTTACGAAGTACATCATGGTGTAGAAATTACAGATGCTGCTATTATTGCAGCGGCAACTTTATCACATCGTTACATTACAGATCGAAATTTACCAGACAAAGCAATTGATTTAATCGATGAAGCAGCTAGTAATATTCGTATGGAAATTGATTCTAAACCTGAAGTCATGGATACCTTAGATCGTCGAATCATTCAATTAAAAATTGAAAGAGAAGCATTAAAAAAAGAAAAAGATGAAGCATCTAAAAAACAATTAGAAAAATTAGAAACTGATTTGCATAAATTAGAAGATGAATATAAAAAATTAGAGAAAGTGTGGAAAGCAGAAAAAGGATCATTGCAAGATGCGCAAGGCGTTAAAGCGGAATTAGAAAAAGCAAGATTAGATTTTGAAGCCGCACGACGCGCGGGTAATCTCACTAAAATGGCAGAGTTACAATATGCAAAAATTCCTGAATTAGAAAAAAAATTAACGGCGGCAAATTCGGGTGAAGAAAAAGAAATGCAATTATTGCGTAATCGTGTGACAGATGAAGAAATTGCAGAAGTTGTTTCTAAGTGGACACATATTCCTGTTTCAAAAATGTTAGAAAGTGAAAAAGATAAATTATTACATATGGAAGATGTGATACGCGAACGTATTATTGGTCAAAGTCAGGCTGTTTCTGCCGTTTGCAATGCGATTCGACGCTCAAGAGCAGGATTGTCAGATCCAAAACGTCCCATTGGTTCATTCTTATTTTTAGGGCCGACTGGCGTTGGTAAAACAGAATTGTGTAAAGCTTTAGCGGAATTTTTATTTGATACAGAAGATGCAATCATTCGACTTGATATGTCTGAATTTATGGAAAAACATACGGTGTCACGTTTATTAGGTGCACCGCCTGGTTATGTGGGTTATGAAGAAGGCGGTTATTTAACAGAACATGTGCGTCGAAAACCTTATTCAGTTATTTTGTTAGATGAAATGGAAAAAGCGCACGTCGATGTCTTTAATATTTTATTACAAGTATTAGATGATGGACGATTAACTGACAGTCAAGGGCGAACAGTCGATTTTCGTAATACTGTCATTGTGATGACATCCAATTTAGGATCTGAATTGATTCAATCTATTGCGGAAAAAGGTGATTATTACGATATGAAAAAAGCAGTGTTGGAAGAGGTCGCTAAACATTTTAGACCAGAATTTATTAATCGTATCGATGAAATGGTTGTCTTTCATCCGCTTGATCAAAAACAAATTCATCAAATTGCAGATATTCAAATTAATCGATTGCGCTCACGCTTAGCGGAACGTGAATATGGTTTAACGGTGTCAGCAGAAGCCATGGATTATTTAGTATCTGCAGGTTATGATCCTGTTTATGGCGCACGGCCTTTGAAGCGAGCGATTCAACAATTTATCGAGAATCCTTTAGCGCAAGAAATATTAAGTGGGAAATTTTTACCTGGTGATATTGTTCAAGTTGGGATTAATAAAGAAGGTCATGTGAAATTTTCGAAAACAAAGGTGACGGCATAAAATTAATATAGTGAACGCGATTCTTAATCTTTTAATGGGGCTGAGCGAAAGAGCCTGCCCCAGCATGTTTTAAGCTGGGGGAGGGCTCCCACCGCGCGCAGCTTGCGAGCACGGTGGGATACCCGACCCTCGGGGCCGAACACGTTAAAAGATTAAGAATCGCATTATCTAAAAGGGATTAACCATGTATAAACATATTTTATTTGCGACAGATCTCACAGAAGACACAGAATATTTAATTGAAAAAGTCCGTGCTATTCGCGGATTAACAGGCGCTAAATTGAGTATTATTCATGTTGTCGAACCACTGCCTGGTTATAGTTATGCCTATTTAGGCATTGAAGATATTGAAGGGCAATTGGTGAAAGAATCAAAACAATCCATGGAAAAATTAGGTCAGCAATTAAATGTGAATGTGGCTGATCAGCACATAGAAATTGGTCCAACCAAAACAAAAATATTAAAAGTGGCAGAAGAAGCGCGCATTGATTTAATTGTTTGCGGCAGCCACGGGCGTCATGGTTTATCACTGCTATTGGGTTCAACAGCCAATGCTATTTTACACGGTGCAAAATGTGATGTATTAACCGTCCGTTTACCTGAAGAGCAATCCTCCTGATGGAATATAAAGATTATTACGCCATATTAGGCGTCGGCAAAAAAGCGTCTGACGATGAAGTTAAGCAAGCTTATCGCCGTTTAGCCCGTAAATATCATCCAGATGTGAGCAAAGAACCACAAGCAGAAGAAAAATTCAAAGATGTGCAAGAAGCTTATGAAGTGTTAAAAGATTCTCAGAAAAGAACAGCGTATGATCAATTAGGCAGTAATTGGAAAGCAGGACAAGATTTTAGACCGCCACCGAATTGGGACCAAAATACGCGTTTTTATACTTCAGAAGAGGTAGGAGGGTTCGAGGATTTAGGTGGATTTAGTGATTTCTTTTCTACGTTATTTGGACAAGCAAGACAGGGTGGTGGTGCGGGAGGTTTTTCAGGTTTTCAACACGCACGTCAACATCGTCAACAGAGAGGAAGTGATCAACAAGCAAAAATCACGATTTCTTTGGATGATGCATATCACGGTGCAACGAAAACATTTCAATTACAAGTGCCAGAAGTCGATTCGCATGGGCAATTAAACATGCAAACGCGTACGATTAAAGTGAATATTCCTGCAGGCGCTTTGCCTGGACAGCAATTACGATTAGCAAAACAAGGGATGCCCGGTTCAGGTGGTGGAGAAGCCGGTGATTTATATTTAGAAATTGAGATTCAACCGAACACACTTTTTTCTCTTAAAGAACGCGATATTTATTTAACACTACCTGTTTCTCCTTGGGAAGCGGCATTAGGTGCAGAAATCAAAATCCCAACACTCGCTGGCAAAGTGGGATTGAAACTTGCCCCAGGGGCAAAAACGGGCCAAAAATTGCGGCTGAAAGGCCGTGGCATGCCAGGATCGCCGCCTGGTGATCAATATGCTGTTGTGCAAATTCAAACGCCATTAGCTGATACTGCTGATCAGCGACAATTTTATGAAAAAATGGCCCAAGTCTTGCCGTTTAATCCACGTAAAGATTGGAGGTGAGATGTGCTTCGAATAAGCTGTTCTTCTTTTCTGTCCGCAGACATAACTGCTCCTGCGATCAGCTGGCACGTCCTTGTGCCAGAGGTCTGCTAACAGAAAAGAAGAACAGCTTATTCGGGTTTTTGGACGGAGTAATATCGTGAATAATGTAGTGATAGTCATAGGCAATGCGAATGAAACACTTAATTTGACAGAATTATGTGAAGCGTGCCATATTTCTTCTGATTACATTTATGATTTAATTAAACACGGTATTATTCAACCAAGAACATCTGCCTCTGAATGGATATTTAATTTGTCAGAAGTGCGCCGCATTAAAACGGTATTACGATTGCAGCGTGATCTCGAAGTAAATCTCCCCAGTGCAGCTTTGATTTTAGATATGCTTGAAGAGTTAAACGAATTGCGTACTCGTGTTGCAATGTGTGATCGTTATCATTTGTAGGTTTAATCTCGCATTACAATATTTTTTATTAATCAATTGTTATGTTAACGGAGTAACTATGCACTTAAAAAAAATTCTTTCTTATCTTATTTTTCTTTTACTCAGTTGTGCGTCTCTCATCGCATTTAGTAGTAACGCGCATATTGCTGCGTCCAACAAAAATGTCGGCCCGATTTTGACGCCAATAAATGGGCTTACTGTAACGACGGCAGCAGGTCAGATAACTATCACGAATTCATCTGGTGCAGATATTCCAGTGACTTCCATGCTGCTTAGCTTTTCATTAGATCAAACTAGCATTGCAAGTGCATGGGGAACGCCATGGCTTAATTGGCAACCATTTACTTCTTCTTTAAAAAATAAAAAAGCGGCACTGAGTTATCAATTTGTGAATCAAGTTAATTTACCCAATGCTATTTTTTCAGCGGGCTCGTCGATTACCTTTCAATATACGCCAACACCATGGAACAATACGGCGGCACCGACTAACGTACAATTATTTAATTTATCTTATCCCTTGGTTCCAGCATCGATTACTTCATCTGTTTCCGAATCAGGCGGCATTAATACGATTACAATTACGAATACATCAGGCTCTACCTTAAATTTAAATAGCGCCCAACTTCAAATGACTTACCAAGGTCAAGTCGGCACTTCTATTTGGGGAACGCCTTATGCTAATTGGTTGGTGACGACTGGTTCACCAAATTATGTGCTTACGGCAGGAACGGCTGCTCAAATTCCAGCAAGTGGTACCTTGATTGTTTCCTTCCAAGGTGTGGCAAATCCTATTACCAATATTTCTTTATGGGTGCAAAGTAGTGGAAGCGCAACATTAGGTGGTATTACTGTTAATGTACCTCCTGCGCCTGCCGCCTCACTTCCTAATCCAGTCATTACGATTACGGGGCCCAGTTTTCCGCAAGGTAATCATGTGACTGCAACATGGGGTCAAGCTTTACCTATTACCAATTTACAAATAGGGAGTTACACGTTAGCAACACCAGATATACAAACGTCGAATCAAGCATTTAAAGCTATGTTTTCACAAAATCCTGTTGTGGTGAGTAGCTCAACACCAATTAATATTAATTTATCGTATACGGCCAAAGCGTTAGGTGTTTTGAATGTTCGAATGCCAGTCGCGCCTGCAACGGGTGTATCAGCGCCTACTATAACGGTGCAAGGCCCAGATTTTCCAACTGCAACACATTTTCAAACGACCTGGGGCAATACTTTGCAAATTTGTACAAATGGTGCGACGAGTTGTGCAGGGCTCACGCCAGGTAATTATACTGTGACGCTTCCTAATGTTTATTCTCAAACAGATGCATTTTCTGCTTCTGGTTTCACTAACCCAGTTGTATTAAATTCAGGTCAAACGAATACGCTGCCTGTGAGTTATGCGCCTATTCCGCAAGGGCCGTTTACAGTCACGATTAACGCGCCATCACTCAAGAAGAAAAAATCTGTTAAAAATGTAAATTATGCTGTGACATTTACCAACTTAGAAGGTTCTGTCTATACAAAAAATTTATCGGGGGGTGCGAATACCGTATCATTACCGATTAATGATACTTATCAAATCGCAGCGCCAAATGTGGCAGGCCAAGTGTCCTCTGTCACACCTTCGAGTATTGCGGTTACACAAACAGGTACGCCTTCTGTCATCATTCAATATACTGCCGGCGCGCCAACACAATTTGTTGTTTATTACGGTGGTTGGGAAGGAGATGAATTCGATTTAAATACTAATCTACCTTCTAATGTCACTGCAGTTAATTTGGCATTTGCTAATATCACATCGAGTTTAGCTGTTGATACAGCCGCCTCTGGTTGGTTAACAAATCCACCTGCACCTAATGTGACAATGCAGCCAAGTTATATCAATTGGACAGTTTATAAATATAATCATCCCAAAACGAAAATCTTATTGTCTGTTGGCGGCTCGACTTATTCTGCTATTTGGAATTCAGTGTTGACAGCAAGCAATGCAGATGCGATGGCGCAAAGTATCGCAGCTGTTGTTAATGCGACTTACCCTGTTTACAAAGGCAATATTTCTTCGCCAAGTAATTTATTGGGTAATGTGTCAATTGACGGCGTGGATTTGGATGTGGAAACAGGCGTTCGTTTGGCTGATAACATTAGCAGTAATGTGGCGTTGTTAGTCACGAGTCTGAAGCGATATTTGAATCCTGGCAAATTAATTACGTTTGCAGCCTTTTCAGTCGGCGCTGATCCCAACAATAGTCAATGTACCGTGGCGGGCAGTGTGCATTGTGGTGAAGATATTTCACTCTTGCAAACGGTGGGTAGTCAATTCGATTGGATTAATGTGATGGCGTATGATGCAGGCCAAGTTTACGCAACTTCTTTATATCAAACGGCACTTGCTAATTATGCCACATACATGCCGAAATCTAAAATCTTGTTAGGCTTAGATATTCAAACACAATGGCCAGGTTTTAACGAAACAGCGGCACAATTAGCAGTAAAAGCAGCATGGCAAATGCAAAATGGTTATGCCGGTGCGATGTTTTGGGGAGTTGGTGTGCAAAATAATCCAACACAAGAATTGCAATTTGTGACAGCTATTTCTCAGGCATTGTAATAATATTTCAATTCACGAGTTTTCCTTCCTCCTACGCTTTTTGTAGGAGGAACGGCGTGAACGATCGCTTACTTTATCTTCTGCGTTTTGGTAATTGTGTTTCTATTGTTGGACTAATCGTGAGATTTTGATTTGTTTGAGTTTGATCTGTTTGATTTTGCAACGTCGATACTTGTTCGCAAAGTTCAATAAATTTTTCATTTAACTCAGTACAATTTTTTTCGCATGTTTGTATGTTAGTTATCTGATCGTCGTAGGAAAGAGTCGGATTTTCTATATAAAGAACCTTTAATCTATCATGTATTATCTCACGCATTTTATTTAATTGCATTTGAATTAATTGTTCGTCTTCTTTTTGGAGGTAAGCTAATTCATTTTCTGAAAAAGAAAATAAACGACGTTTTAATTCAGCTAAATTATCGCCTACTATTTTTGTTTGATGAGAGATGTATGCATCAGTGTCCTTGTTTTTCTCGCTATCATCACTCGATTTCTGATGTTCGCTATGAGACTTGCTAAGATAGTCTTCTTTTAATTCTTCAAGCGCATTATTTAAATGAGAATACATTTTTTCACATCCTGCTATGTTTTCTGCTTGTTTATCGGGAGGAAAGTACGGATTTTTGTTGTGGAGAAAATCGACGATATTAAATATTTTTTCATTTATTTCGTTGAGTTGTGTTGAAAGGGATGCTTTATCTTCGATGTTAGTTTTTGCTAATTCATTTGCCAAAGAAAATGAACATTGTTGTAATTGTTGGAAAAGGGAGCATATTTCTTTCTGACTTAATTGTTGATGTTCATCGTTGGATTTTTTATGAATATTATTTTTGATATTTTCATTTGAGGTGATGGTTGTCGTAGTTGTAGTTGTACTTGTCGTTGGAGAAGTGGTCGTTGTCATCGTTAAACGAGTTGATAAATCATCGCCAGATGAAGAAAAATGTCGTAAAGTTGATGAAGTATTAGATCGCAATGAATTAAAAAATGACGGTTTTATTGTTGGTTTACTTGGTTTGCTAAAACTTTGTTTATCAGCGTTTTGCTTATCTGAGCTTTGTTTACTTAAACTTTGTTTATCAGCGTTTTGCTTATCTGAGCTTTGTTTATTTAAACTTTGTTTATCTGAACTTTCCTGTTGTTGTGATGTTTTTTCTTTAAGTTGTTTTGTATCAAAAGAATGACTCGGTCGTACCTGGTAGGATAACTTGTCTGATGATCTCCAAATATTTTTATTATCACTATCGCTCACAACAAGATGGATATGAGTGGGCACAGAATCAGCTCTTCTTCTTGTTTTAATATCAACATGAGAAGATTTTTCTATTTGTTCTTCATGGACGCTTAGACGTTTGGTTTTGCTCGATTTTCGGCTTTGACTCATTGTATAAAAACCTCTCACTCGTTTAGTTTATTTATTTTTTGATTTTTATTTTATATTAACGGTAAATAATAGCTTAATTTTTAATAAAGCGCAAATTTATGGCTTATTTTAAGCTGTTTTTGATTTATATTTATACAAATAATGGTGCTAACTTAAGGAAGCCTTCCCCCCATCGGGGGAAGGTGCCCAACGGGCGGAAGGGGGTTATCAAAATTCAGAAATAAATCTATTTCCCGCTAAAATTCTCACTCGCAAAATCCCAATTCACAATCGACCAAAAATTTTCTAGATATTTAGGACGAGCATTGCGATAATCAATGTAATACGCATGTTCCCATACATCGCAAGTTAACAATGCTTTTTTCCCGGATTTCATCGGCAATCCTGCATTACTTTCATTAAGAATTTCTAATTCACCATCAGCATTTTTTGCAAGCCACGTCCAGCCTGATCCAAATAATTTTGCGCCAGACTCACTGAATATTTTTTTAAATTCTTCAAATGATCCAAATTTTTTTTTGATTGCTTCTGCCAGTGCACCTTTAGGTTCGCCAGCACTTTTTGGCGTCATAGAATGCCAATAAAAAGTGTGGTTCCAAATTTGTGCGGCATTATTAAAAACAGGCCCGCTTGATTTCATGATAATTTCTTCTAGCGGCATCGCGGCGAATTCTGTTTCTTTGACTAAATTATTTAAATTATTGACATAAGCTAAATGATGTTTGCCATAATGATATTCTAATGTTTCTTTGGAAATATAAGGCTGTAAAGCATCCATTGCATAAGGCAAGGGAGGTAATTCGAACATAATAAAATCTCCTATTAATAGCAGTTTTACACCCAGGTCTGTCGTTTTTTAAGCTTAACGTCCATACTCAGGTCTGTCGTCCCGCGGCTTGTCCGCGGGATCCAGGGAAAAACCACGTAAATTTTAATGAATATTTCTGGATCCCGCGGACAAGCCGCGGGACGACAGACCTGAGTATGGACGTTAAGCTTAAAAAACGACACTAAATTTTTCATCTTCACGCAGCGTGAGAATATCAAATCCATTTTCAGTCACTAAAATAGTATGTTCCCATTGCGCGGATAAACTATGGTCTTTCGTGACAACAGTCCATCCATCTGGTAACAATTTGACATCACGTTTACCCGCATTAATCATCGGTTCAATCGTAAAAATCATGCCAGGTTTTAGCATGTCACCGGTGCCAGCCTTTCCATAATGCAAGACATTAGGCGGTTCATGAAACACTTTACCAATACCATGACCACAATATTCTCTGACGACACTAAACCGATTTTTTTCTGCATGTTCTTGAATGACGGCGCCAATATCACCAAAATGTGCGCCTGGTTTGACTTGTGAAATGCCGAGATACATACATTGTTGTGTTATTTGGATGAGTCTCTCAGCCAAGATAGAAGCTTTGCCAACCACAAACATTTGACTGGTGTCACCGTGGTAGCCATCTTTTAATACCGTTACATCAATATTAACGATATCGCCATCTTTCAATTTGCGATCGCTAGGAATGCCATGACACACCTGATGGTTAACAGAAGTGCAAACCGATTTCGGAAAACCATGATAATTGAGCGGGGCGGGAATGGCTTTTTGTACATTGACAATATAATCATGACAAATTTGGTTTAATTCGTCGGTTGTTATCCCTGCTTGCACATGAGGCTTGATCATTTTGAGAACATCTGCAGCCAAACGCCCGGCGATGCGCATTTTTTCTATATCATCGCTATGATTGATCGTAATTTCTGTCATGTGAACTCTACTATTCGATTGCTGGAAACAGACTTTGTATGGTATAAATCCTAACCCGCATTGTCGCGGAAACACACGCTTGCTGCAACTGTTCGCCGGGTGCTTTTCCTGATTTTTTTCAGGATAAAGTTGGTGAAGAGGGCAAGCGGAGGCATAACCCAAGAGGAAACAAATATGCAATCACATGTAACAATGCAAGATATGTTAAAAGCAGGTGTGCACTTTGGCCACCAAACACGTTATTGGAACCCCAAAATGTCTTCATACATTTATGGTTCCCGCAATAAAATTCACATTATTGATTTAGGAAAAACCTTACCTTTATTTCAAGATGCGTTGAATTTTATTAGTAGCACAGCCGCAAAAAAAGGCAAAATACTTTTCGTCGGTACCAAATATGCCGCGCAAGATTTAGTTCAGCAAGCAGCAGAACGTTGCAAAATGCCTTATGTCAATCGTCGTTGGTTAGGCGGTATGCTCACCAATTACAAAACGATCCGCCAATCTATTAAACGTTTAAAAGAACTCGAAGCCATGTTTGAATCGACTAAATTTGGTCGTCTCACGAAAAAAGAAATTCTTGGTTTAGAACGTGAAAAAGATAAATTAACAGTTAGTTTAGGCGGCATCAAAAATATGGGCGGTATTCCTGATGCTTTATTTGTGATTGATGTAGGCCACGAAAAAATTGCCGTACGCGAGGCAAATCGTTTAGGCATTCCTGTGATTGGCATTGTGGATTCTAATAATGATCCTGATGGCATAGCTTATGTCATTCCAGGTAATGATGACTCAACGCGCGCCATTCGTTATTACACGAATTGTGCGGCTGATGTGATTTTAGATGCGCGTGCAAGTACATTAGAAGGTGAAGATAAAGATGAATTTATCGAAATACAAGAAGCCATCGAAGCACCGACTATTGAAAATGACAACACTGATACAACGTCTGATCAATAAGCGCATCAGCGGGAGAATGTTATGACAGCAATTATTTCAGCCGCGCAAGTCAAAGAGTTGCGCGAGCTTACTGGTGCAGGGATGATGGAATGTAAAAAAGCTTTAGCAGAAACCAATGGTGAGATGGAAAAAGCGATTGAAGTTTTACGTAAATCTGGTGCTGCAAAAGCAGGGAAAAAAGCAGGCCGCGTTGCAGCAGAAGGGGCGGTCGTGATTGCAAAAGCGGGTAAACAAGCCATTATGCTTGAAATTAACAGTGAAACAGATTTTGTTGCGCGTGATAGCAACTTTACTTCTTTTGCTAAAGCGGTAGGAGAAGCTGCATTAAAAGCAAAAGAACAAGACGTTGAAAAAATTTCTCAATTAATTTTAACAGATTATCAATCGCGTGGTGTTGAAGCAGTACGTCATGAATTGATTTCTAAAATTGGTGAAAACGTACAAATTCGTCGAGCAGTGTTGAGTAATTCTTCTGCTGCATCAATGGGAATTTATTTGCATGGCAGCCGCATTGGTGTGGTTGTTGAATTAGATACTGATAATGAAGCATTAGCGCGTGATCTTGCGATGCATATTGCAGCGAGCAGGCCCATTGTTATTTCACCAGAACATGTTTCGCAAGATTTAATTGCAAAAGAAAAAGAAATTTATTTAGCACAAGCAGCATCAAGCGGTAAACCACAAGAGATTATTGAAAAAATGGTAGCAGGACGGCTGAAGAAATTTCTTGATGAAGTGAGTTTGGTTGGCCAACCGTTTGTGAAAGATCCCGATGTGACGGTGGGAAGTTTGTTAAGCAAACATAAAGCAAAAGTACTCGCTTTTTATCGATTTGAAGTTGGTGAAGGGATTGAAAAAATCACTGAAGATTTTAAAGAAGCTGTGATGTCTCAAGTACAGGGAAGCTAATTATGGAAGAACCATCCAAAAAACCGATTTATCGGCGTATTTTGGTTAAATTGAGTGGTGAAGCATTACAAGGCGATCATTTATTTGGAATCGATGCAAATAAACTTGCACGTATTGCACAAGAAGTTGCTGGTGCATTGGATTTAGGTGTGCAAGTTGCACTTGTGATTGGCGGAGGAAATCTGATTCGCGGCGCTGACTTGTGTGCAGGTGGTTTAGATCGCATTTCTGCTGATCAAATGGGCATGTTGGCTACTGTCATCAATGGCATCGCGTTGCGCGATGCCTTTATCAGAAAATCTATTCCTGTGACGTTGATGTCAGCTGTTGCTGTTGCGAGTATGGCAGAACAATATGATCGCTCAAGAGCGCAAGATTTTTTAATGCAAGGTAAAGTTGTCATTTTTTCTGCGGGAACAGGTAATCCTTTAGTCACAACCGATTCTGCTGCTGCTTTGCGCGGTATCGAAATCAATGCTGATATCGTATTGAAGGCAACGAAAGTAGAAGGCGTATTTAATGATGATCCCATTAAAAATCCAGAAGCAGAGCGTTATCAACAATTAAGTTATGATGAAGTGATTGCACGACGTTTAGGTGTGATGGATTTAACTGCTATTTTACTTTGCCAAGATCATGGCTTACCACTTCGTGTATTTAATATGAATAAGCAAGGTGCATTAAAACGCATCATGTTGGGTGAGGATATTGGAACATTAATCAGTAATATAGAGTAAATAATTATGTCTCAAGTGCTAAAAGAAGCAGAAGCGCGAATGCGCAAAAGTATTGATTCATTCAAAACGGAAATTGCAAAATTACGCACAGGTCGTGCACATCCCAGTATTTTAGATCATATTCGAGTGGATTATTACGGCACAGAAATGCCGTTAAATCAGGTAGCAAGTGTCAATGCATCCGATGCGCGTACACTTACTATCACACCGTGGGAAAAAAACATGGTGCAAGCGATTGAAAAAGCCATTATGAATTCTGATCTCGGTTTAAATCCTGCCACAGCGGGGCTCGTTATTCGTGTTCCTATGCCGCCTTTAAATGAAGAAAGAAGAAAAGAATTAATTCGTGTTGTGCGCGGAGAAGCAGAAACGGCGCGTGTGGGCATTCGTAATGTGAGACGCGATGCGAATAATGAGTTGAAAGAATCGCTTAAATCAAAGACCATCACTGAAGATGAAGAGCGTCGTTTGAATGATCAAATACAAAAACTCACGGATAAATTTATTGCAGAAGTCGAGCAACTTTTAGCGGCTAAAGAAGCTGATTTAATGGCTGTGTGAGAGACGTGATATGACTGCCATCCCGCAACATATTGCTATCATCATGGATGGAAATGGTCGTTGGGCAAAAAAACGTTTGCTGCCTCGTGTTGCAGGACATCATGCTGGTGTTGAAGCGGCGCGACAAGTCGTAAAAAATTGTGCGAAACGCAATATCAAAGTACTTTCTCTTTTTGCTTTTAGCAGTGAAAATTGGAGACGTCCCGCGCAAGAAGTAGGATATTTGATGGAATTATTTTTGGATGGATTAGAGCGCGAAGTGAGTTTGATGCATGAAAATAATATTCAATTGCGTTTTATCGGTGATCGATCACGTTTAAGTGAACGCTTAATTAAAAAAATAATAGAAGTGGAAGCACTTACAAAATCAAATGCGGGTATGGTGTTATTGATTGCCGTGGATTACGGTGGTCAATGGGATATTTATCAAGCGGTAAGACAATTAGCGAAAGCGGTTGAAGCGGGTGAATTAAGCAGTGATGTGATTACGACTGAAATTGTTGCGAGTCGATTAGCTTTTTCGGATTTACCTAATCCTGATCTTTTTATTCGTACCAGTGGGGAATATCGCATTAGTAATTTTATGTTGTGGCAATTAGCATATGCAGAATTATATTTTACTCAGACATTATGGCCGGATTTTGATGAGCAGGAATTAGATCAAGCGTTAGCGGATTATGCTGCTCGCGAAAGACGATTTGGGGCGAGAGTAGAAAATTAAAATTTAGTCCCCTCCCCTCCAGCTCCGCTGGAGGGGAGGGTTAGGGAGGGGAGGGCTAATTTAAAACCCTCCTCTCCCTAACCCTCTCCTCCCACCATGTGGGAGGAGAGGGAACATTTAGCTTGCGCGTTGATTGAGGCTTTATTATGTTACTTATACGCATTTTAACAGCACTTATTTTAATCCCTCTCACAGTGGTTGTTTTAATTTATTTACCACCTTTATCCTTTCGCTATTTAACCACATTTATTGTTTTTGGTGCTGCGTGGGAGTGGGGCCGTTTAATTGGATTATCAACCAAGCGGCATTGTTTAGTGTATGCTTCAGTTGTTGTCGTCATGTGTTTTTTTGCGCTCTCAGTCACAGATGTTAATGTGTTAGCAGCAGGTTGTATTTGGTGGTGTTTATCCATCTTAATGATTGTGTTTTTTCCTAAAGATATTTCATCCTGGAATAATATTCAGTTAGAAAAAGGCATGATGGGATTACTCGTCTTGGTGCCTTGTTGGATCGCGATTAATTTTATTCGTCAACAATCTGATGGATTATATGCTTTACTATTTTTATTTGTTTTAATTTGGGGAGCAGATTCAGCTGCTTATTTTGTGGGTAAAATCTGCGGTAAACATTTGCTTGCACCGCGTGTTAGTCCAGGAAAAACATGGGAAGGATGTATTGGCGGCATTCTATTTTCTAGTGTAATTGCCGCTGTTGCTTTAAAATTAGGTGATGTTCCTTTTAAATTA
The DNA here is from genome assembly GCA_013288125.1 of Gammaproteobacteria bacterium. GTDB lineage: Bacteria > Pseudomonadota > Gammaproteobacteria > DSM-16500 > DSM-16500 > Aquicella. The sequence continues at coordinate 18,028 of JABDCN010000004.1, read as the reverse complement.
TGGCCCTGGGCTTTTTTGTTGTCATGGATCACGATTATCTTTTCTATCGTTGGTGATTTATTTGAAAGTGTGATTAAACGATTAGCTGGTGTAAAAGATTCAGGTAATATTTTACCTGGTCATGGCGGCTTGTTGGATCGTATTGATAGTTTAACAGCTGCTGCACCAGTGTATGCTTTTGGTGCTTGGGTGTTGGGGACGTATATTAATAATTAAGTTTATCTCTTTCCTTTCCTTCTTCTTCTATTATTATTTTGACTGGTGTTAGCATTATTTTGTGATGTGTTTGTTGGGGGAGAGAGTAATGCATGACTACTTGTCGAAATGGTTGGTGTTGTAGTCGTTGTTGTAGTTGTTGGTGTAGTAGTAGTCGTTGTTGGACGCATCATTGTTGTTGATGAACTCGCAACAGGTGTAGTTATAGCATTCCAACTCGATGAAGGCCTTGTTCTCCTCATCAATGTTGCCCATAACATATCGCCTCCCTTCGCTATAAGTTCATTAATACTTGGCAATTGTTCGCCATCATCATTTACGGGATGTTTATCAAATAGGTGCTCTGCAAACCGAACCCTTGGATATATACTTGTATCGATACGATCATAGTCATAGTTTAATATAAATACATTTATAAGAACGAGATGTTCAAGTGTTGGTTTATCTTTTTCAGTGTTAATATTGTTAGCAATTAATTGATATAATAGGTCAAATGCTTTTTCATTTGGTTCTTTGCCATCAGGTAATTGATCAGGTGCAAGAGCAGTTAATAGATTTTTTATTACTTGAAAAAATTGTTTTTGTTTAGAGATTAAATCACGAAAATATTCCCGCGCAGTGTTACTCATTCTATTTTCAATAAGATTGAATAGTTTAAATAAAAATGAAAAATGAAGAAATTTTACAGATAGTAGTATAAGGCATTTCATTAAATTTGCATTTAATTTAGTGTTGACCTCTTCTTCTGAAAATTGGTTTTCAAGCAGCTGTTGATGTTTTTCAATTGTGGCCAGTAAAATAGAAGGAAGTGATGGCGAATCAGACTCTAAAATATGATCGAAGAATGATTTACCGTTAATGGAAGTACTAAATACATCGATTAATTTTTTTCCGGTTAACAGGGTTACACACGATTCCTCGCTTGGGGGATTACTGAGAAAATTCTCGCAGTGAACTTGAGCAATGGCATTAGATAGATCAGAGCGCTTATCCTCAGATAAATCAGAAGAATGTAATAATAATCTTTCAAATAATTCACAAATAATACTTCTAGTGTGTTTTTGATTTAAATAATAATTTGCAAAAATTTCTATTTTATTGCCAACATGGATTTTCTCATCACATAAAATTTTATAAGAAAAATACATAGTTGGATAACTATTTAATACTGACATTAATAAAGTAGAACCTAGAAGGTTGTTACGACAAAGTGAGAACAAAATTCCCAATAACTCATCATTAATTGGCTCATCTTTTTTTAATTTGTCGGGGGTCAGACAATGTAGTTTGCCAGCAATTAAATCAATCAGTGGTTTATCATTAGCTAAGGCTTCAATAACAGTTGGTTCAATCATAGCGCCATAAAATGTTATATTTTCAAATAAAGTGCATCCATTAAACATTTTTATCTTAAAAATATTTTCATTTTGTACGAGACTACCTAAGAATTCGGATGTCATCTCTGCATTGGGATAAAATACTTGCTCAAAAGAATGGGCCAAATGATATTCTGCTGAATGTTCTTCAATAAATTGTGGTATATCATGGTCCGCTCTTTCGAATACTTCTGCGTCATACAATATTTTTTTAAGAAGATTAAATTCACTTTCTAAATCAGGCTGATTTTTAGCTAAAAAAGAATATAGCGAGTTAAGGAGTTTATGGCCGCCTTCGATGTTACGTAAGTTGTGAAGTACACTAAGATTTGAATATGAGTGATCAGGGTCAGAAGCAGGTTTAACTATTCTGATGAGGTTAGACAATAGAGATTCAGAGATCATCTTGCCTACTTTAGTTGCTGTATCACTAGGCATGCCGATTTGATTTTCATCATTTAATAGTGCATCTAATAATGTAATACCATCAGGCATTTCCGTTATGGAATATAAGAAAAAAGAATCAGGGTCACAGAAAAATGTATTTATTGCACAAAGTAGATTGTTTTCAGGCTCGCGTTCATTAGAGAGAGGTGATGAAATTTTATCAGAGAGACATTGAATAATTTCACGTAGTAAATTGATGTTTTTTATTTGAAGGCAATAGGTGAGAAGAAATGTGCCTAAAGAATATTCATTATAATTTTCGATAATTATTTCGGTTTGAGTTAGCTCACCATTTGTAAAGAATTGGTTAATGAATTGTTTGTTTTCACTGATAAATGAGATCAGCATAGTTAAATGAGAACGTGAATATTTATATAAATGTGGAAGTAGACTTGCTAATTGGTTGGTTGACGATAGATTCATTAATAAATGTAAACAGTATCCTTCTGAGGGTAAATTTGTAGTAAATAGATTTATTGCATCTTTGAGTTTTTGTTTTTCATTTTGAAAGAGTGTTGATGACTGTGATAGCGATGGTGTTGTAGTAGTAGTGCTTATTGTTGTCGTTGTCGTGTTCTTGGCTATCTCGGTCGTCGTTGCTGTTCTCGTAGATGTTGGATATGCTGAAGCCTTAAGATTAAGCGCCCATTGCAAATGGCTGTCTTTTTTTAAAGCATTGTTTATGTAATCATTAATGCTTGGGTATGATTTTCCACTAGACGTTGGTTTTATATCAAAAATACCACTAGCAAATTTTATCTGTTGAAGACTGCCTTCGAGCATGGATTTAATTATTGCTTGGCCTAGTGTTTCCCGACTTGATTCACTGTATAGAGCAACTAGCTTATACAATAGGGTAAATGCATAAGAATCTGCATGTTCTCCTTCACGTAATCGATCAGGTGAAAGGCAAGCCAATGTATCTTTTAGTAGCTGAATAAATGCTGGTTGCTTTTGTATAAAAGTGATAGAACGCTGGTGTATTTCCGGGTTAGGTGGCTGCATATTTACAAATAAACATTCGCCATTAAACATTCTCAACTTAAAGAAATTTTCGGTACTGTTATTTGATATAATCAGATCATTAAATAAATCTGTCATTTGTTCATCTGTTGTTGTGTTAAGTAATATTTTCTCCATTTCAATTGCGCTATTATACCATGAGCTATTTTTTATTAGATCTAAGTAGGGTACAAGTGCATTTTCTTCACATTCAATCGCTTTTTTAATCCATTCATTTCCTTTTTTCTCTGAAAGAATATTTAATATCTCTCGACCTGATTCTGATTGGCGAATTGAGCTAAAAATATATTCATCTTTAGTTTTAGCAATGTTAGTTACGTCCTCATAAGATGAGGAAAGTGGAGAAAGTTTATTTAATAACAGGTAGGGTGCAGCAAAAAAAATAGGATTTGTTTCGATTTGTTCGTTTTCTTTAATTAATTGTAAAATAGCCAATAGTATCGGATGGTTAAATTCAATTGCAAACAAGTTATGTACAATAGATAATCGCGGTGATTTAACAAATTCTGTATGGAAAATTTTTACGAAAAATTCGTACTTACTATCTTGAAAAAAAGTTAACATTTGTTTTTTATACTGATTAACCAAGCCTGTAAACCAGTTGGAGGCTTCTTTTGACGACATTGTAAGATAATATAATTCGGATATTCCATTGCCCTCGATAAGCAATTCATTTAAGAATAAGGATAAAAATGCATCAAATTTTTCAGGCGTATCTTTCATTTTATGTTCGAAATGACTAAATATTATATTTAACAGTGAAAAAGAACATGCGTTATGAGAAAAATATAAAAAAGCAATAATTAAATTTATATTTTCTTTATTGGTTACTTTGACTTTAAGAAATAATTCATCTACTGAAACGAGTTGATTTATAAAACAATGTATATTTTCTTCAATTGTCATTAACAAGATAGAAGGATGAGGCACCGAATAACCTTTGTTCATGATATGCATGTAAAATGTAGTGCCATTAAAAACAGTGTTAAACAAATCAATTAATTTTCCTTGTTTTAATAAAGGTTCACATAATTCTTTGCTTGGGTTATCACTATCCAAAAAATTTTTAATATAAACCGACAATAACAAGTCAGATACTTGCTTCTGTTGGTCTTCAGTTAAATCACCTGAATTTAATAGTCTTTGTAGTAACTGGATTACGATAATTTTAATGTGTTGACAAGCTAAAGAGTAATCAATGAGGCTTAGCATGCCATCACTTAGAGTATCAACTTCATGATTAAATAATATATTGTAAGAAAAGTAAATCTTGGGATTTTTTTCTATGATTACTTTAAAAAGCAGATGTAAGTCTTGCTTGGAAAAAAAATTAAAGATATATTTCAGTATATTTGAAGTTTGTAAATCTGCTCGATCGTTAGAATTAGTTTTTGATGTTTGAGCAAGAGAAATTAATTTTTTTGTAAGTAAATTAACAAACGGTTCGTGCTTAACTAAGGTCTGAAAGATACTAGGTTGAATGTGATTTCCGTAATCCGCCATATTCTCAAATAACGAATATCCGTTAAACATTTTTAGTTTAAAAAAGTTTTCATTTTCTACTATCCTTGTTAGTAACTCTGATTCAATCGCGTTCGCATAGAATATTTTTTCAAAAGTCTGAGCAGAACGATATTTTTTTGATTGTGATTCTATAAATTTTGGCAAGTTTTCATCTTTTATTTTAATTGCTTCTACGGCCCATGCTATGCCTAATTTATCTTTCATCCATTGAAGAAGTTGATGTCCCACAAGAGGAGATTTTCTGAATACTTCGAGAGGACATTTTCCATTTTCAGCAATAGGATTAGTCAGTAGGATAGGTACAGAAACTTTAAATGATTCTAAATTATATCCTCTTTTGTTTAATTCTGAAAATATAAGCAGTAATAATGGATGAGCATTACTATTCGAAAATAAGTGATGCAGTAAATTAATATTTGAATTATTTTTTTTATTTGAAGGTTGACGGATTTTTATCATGTCAGTAAGTATATACTTACATAATACCGCACCAATGAGGGATCTTGTATCTTGAGAGATATTTATCGTTCCTTTTAATATATCGTGTAATAACTTAATGCCCGATGATGTCTCTACCATTAAACATAAACAAGAGACATCATCATCGTTTGTGATATTGAATAGACTGATTATGTCTTCTATGGTCTCTTCTGTTTTATTACATTCAGGTTTACGGAGTCTCTTAATTTTTTTTGATAAACCCTGAATTATTTTGTAGATTAAATCAAAGTCTTCTATTGTCGTGCAGTAAGTTAAAAGTAACCATGCTAATGACTCTTTTCTATTATCATTTATTCTAACTTTTACGTTAATTAAGTCGTTTCCTGTAAATAATTTTTCTATCCATTCATCATGTTTTTCGATGACATGTAATAGTGTTTGCAAATGATTTTTTTCATATAGCGCATCCAATAAAGTCATTTTTTCTTTGTTAAGTGTGATGGTTTTTTTAATAGCCAAATAATCAATGGAACTAATAATTTGCAGGAAGTTTTCGCAATTTTCTGGAGTGGGATTATTAATTAAGCTGGTTATTCGTTGAATAATTTCTTTACTATTTTCTTTATCTTTTTGAGAGGGTGTTTTTGTTGTTGTGGAAGTTGTTCTTGTCTGTTTTCCGGTGCTCGTGGTGGATGTTGTTGTTTTAGTCGTATTGTTATTTGAGCTGGTATTATTATTTGAGCTGGTATTATTAGTTGTGCTGGTGTTGTTATTTGCAGTGTTTTGATCTGGTTTTTTCTCGCCAGCAGCTTCGGTTTGGTTATTCGCTGTTTGATTTTCTAGCGCTTTATTTAATAAGGCGCTATTTGATTTTATGGTTTTTTGTTCTTTGACATATGGCCCAAAATCTTTTGGGTCTCGTTTTAATTTATGAATCCATATTTCTTCAGCTGATGTTAGATTATCATTAGCTATTAATTCGTTAAGCCAATCTAACCATTCACTGTCTGATTGTGGTTCAAGCACTTCTTTGTCTAATTGTGATTCTAATACGGATTTTTTTTTATATAATTCTTTTATAAATGTATGAGGGTCTTTTCCCAATGGTTGGAACATAAAAAAGTAATTGCCATGACGTGTGATAGCAAGATAGAGTCGCGTTAGGGCTGCAAGCATTTTATCAATCAGTTCATTGGTGATTTTAAATTGCCCTTTAATTTTTTTTCCTTTGAGTTCTTCTAGTTGTCGTTTGATTTCATTGGGCGATTTCTCTAAGTCAACTTTTGAAAGAACAACACCTATCTTTCTATAAATATCATCATCACATAATTTCCAGCCTATGGCATATGTACAATCTAGTCCTTGAGATTGTTCTGGCGTCATAATGACGACTTCTTCCCCAAATATTTTTTTGATATTTAGATGTTCTTTTTCTTCTGCGATAAAACAGCAACCCGCTCTATTTTTTATTTTATGCAAAAACGTAAGTATTTTTTTATCGCCTTCGTTTTGTTTGTCTTTATCTATTGACTCCATCCAAAACGTATCTCCTTTTGGTTTATTTGAACTTTCCATTTTTTTGTTTGCATATCTGTCTTCTGTATAAGATAAAAGATCACTGAAAGATAACACTTTATTTGTCATAGGAAGCGCGTTATCACCGTTACGAAAAATTTTCGAATAAGTGCGAATGGTTAACTTTCTTCCTAAACCTTCTTTCTTAAGACAGCTTTCAATCCAAGCTCTAAAGATAGGGCCTTTTGAGATGGAGCATTGAAAATCTTGTCGATGATCCAAGAGATTTAATATATTCATATCGCAAGCTAAAGCCATATTCATTAATTCTTGTACAGATTGATTATGTGCTTCATCGATATAAAAACTTTTGAAGAGGTTTCTTTTAGAGGCGGGTATCTCACTAAAATAACGGTTAAAACGTCGTTTTCTTTTTGTATTGTTTGAGCTATCAGTAAAATCATCTTCTTCGTTTAAATATTCTTTATATTTTGATACGATGTTCCATAACCATGTTCTCTGTTCACGCGTAAAAGATAATTGTCTTTCACTTAACTTGAGATAATCATCTAAGCTTAATGATCCAATTAAAGTTAATTCTTGATAAATTCGAGAATAATTTTTTTCATCATTTAAAAATGCGAATTCAGCTTTTCTTCCTGTATTACTTTTAAACGTAATACAATGCTTTTTAAACCAGGCCTTAAAGTCATCTTCTCCTACTCTTTTATATTCGTCTTTGGGAAATAAAATTTTATTAATGTCTTTCCCTTTTGCAAATATCACACGATCTTCATGTCCTTTATAAGCCTCTTCAGACTTCCAATCGTCTTCTAAATTTTTTCGTAATCTGTCATTTTCTGTTAAGACAATTATTTTTTTATCATTTTCCTCTAGAAGAACTTCATTTTTTAAGTGTTCAATTAAAACGGTACTTTTTCCAACACCTGCTTTACCAATGACGAGCATAGGTAGGGATTGATAAGCGCCTGATTCTTGTTCATTACTTAAGGTGAAGATAGTGGTACAAGTATTTTTCTTATGATGTACGAGTCGCTTGCATTTATTATCCTGTTTTAATTCAACTTCTTCTTTTGAAAAATAAGCCTTTTTTCTTTCTTGTAATTTAGCACGTATATCATCTTTAAGTGCTTCAATTCGCGCTTCAACAATAGCTTTGTCTTGCTTTAACACGCTGCGATCATATTGATGACGTTCGAGTTCTTCTAATGAAACTAAAACATGATAACCATCGACTGTGAAGTCGCAAAATATAAAACGATGACCTTTTTTATCATTACCATGAGTATTATTTTCATTCCACATTCTATAAAAATTAACGCCGGGTATCTCGAATTTTGCTTTTACTTCAACTAAGCCTCTGCGATTAGGCTCGTTTAAACGACCTATGATGTAATTTTCATTTCCTGCCAAACATCCATCTTTACTTCCATCGCATAAAAAATCCCAAAAAACGATCCTTCCATTGTCAAAAGTAAATTGAATGGTTTCACCGGCTTGGTCATCGATTTCATCTGGCTCAGTTGTTGTTATTGTTTGGTTGGTTAAATCATCGGGTGTGGGTAGGGGCGTAGTGGTGGTTGTCGTCGTTGCTGACGATGTTGTTGTATTTGGTATTGTAGTAGCAGGTGTTGTCGTAGTCGCTGGCGTAGTTGTGGTAGTAGTTGTCGCCGCCCGTGTTGTCGCGTTAGTCGTACTTGTTGTCGTCGTTGTGGTTGTATTTGTGTCTGTATTTGTTCCGGAAAACATTGGTACTGCCTCGTTTTATTTTATATGTATTTGAATGTACAATTTATTCGATACTGTATCATGTTTGACCTAATTTGGCAATATTCTCATCATATTTTGCATTTTATTTGACCAAAACTTTGTGTTGTAAGAAGTATTATTATCCTATAAGTGTAAAGTTTGTCATCCATCCTAAGCATAGTTGTCATCCTGAGCGTAGCGAAGGATCACTAGCAAACGTCATGAGCATATTTTAGTGATCCTTCGCTACGCTCAGGATGACAACTATGCTTAGGATGGATGACAAACTTTTCGATAGTACTTTTCGCAACGGTAGTATTCGTAAAATCCCCCCAAAAGAAAACTAGATTTTCACATCAAAACTCAAGATAATGAGCGGCGCCAATAGGATGAGAAGAAAAAATGAAAAAAATAGTTAGTATAGCCATTATTCTGATTCAACTTTATTTTAGCTGCGCTTTCGCACAAGAAGCGTTTGTTGTACGTCAAATTCGATTTGACGGCTTACATCGTGTGACGCCTGCCACGATGGAAAGTTATTTACCGATTAAACGCGGCCAGACACTGCGTGGTCAAAAATCTGCAGAAATTGTACGCGCATTATATAAAACAGGTTTTTTCGATCGTATTAGTTTATCGCGAGAAGGTAACACTTTAATCATCCATGTGGTTGAGCGTCCTACTATCGGACAATTAAAAATTAGCGGTAATTCTGTTATCCCAACAGATAAATTAACTTCTGTGATGAAATCCATGGATATTGCAGAAGGTCGTGTTTATAACCCCTTAGTGCTCGATAAAATCAAGCAAGGTTTACTCAATCAGTATTATCAATTAGGCCGTTATAATGCGCGCGTTAATATCACAACCGCGCCCATGTCTCGCAATCGTGTTGCCGTCAAAATTAATATTTCTGAAGGATTAGTTGCAAAAATCAAACGTATTTCCATTATCGGCAATCACGTGTTTGATGAGAAAACGTTACTTAAACAATTAGACATGACGACATCGGGCATATTTACTTTCTTTACACAAACTGATCGATATTCAGAAGATAAACTGGATATGAGCGTTGAGAAGCTGCGTAATTATTACATGGATAGAGGCTATATTCGTGTTGAAGTGAAATCAGCGCAAGCACAAGTCACGCCAGATCGTAAATCTGTTTTCGTTACTTTTGTCATCAATGAAGGTGATCAATATACTGTTGACAGTTATGATGTGATTGGAACCTTTGTTATTCCTCGCGAAGAAATAATCAAATCGATTCACATTAAACCGGGCGAAATTTTTTCACGTCAAAAAGTGATTGATGCACAAAAAGCCATTTCGCATCAACTCGGTGATCAAAGTTATATTTTTGCCTCTGTTGCAATTCATCCTGAAGTCAATGACACATTGCATAAAGTTAAATTAATATTCGATGTTCGCCCAGGTAAACGCGCTTATGTTAGGCACGTGACTTTTTCTGATAACACACGCACAAATGATGTCGTATTACGTCGTGAAATACAGCAATTAGAAGGTGCGCCAGCTTCCACTGCAAAAATGGAAGATTCCAAACAACGATTAAGTTTGCTGCCTTATATTAAAAATGTTGATATGAGTGTGCAGCCCGTACCAGAAGTTAATGATCAAGTTGATGTGAATTATAAAGTTAAAGAAGATAGTGCAGCGCAAGCTTCAGTGAAACTAGGTTACTCACAAATTAATGGCATATTATTTGGTGCAGGATTAAATCACAAAAACTTTTTAGGAACAGGAAATACCTTAGGCATTAATTTTAATAGCAGTAAAATCCAACAATTTTTTGGTATTGATTATACTGATCCTTATTACACAGAAAGTGGGATTAGCCGCAGTTTTAACTTTGCTATTTCTCGTGTTGATCCTGGTAATACTGCAGCGGTCAATAGTAGTTATACAGCAAATGAATATGATTTTGGTGTGACTTATGGAATCCCTGTTGGTCAAGAACAAGGTGTTTATAGCCGTGCATTTGTCGGTGTTGCTTATCAAAATACACTGCTTAATTTAAATAGAAATCTTAATAATGTCTCTGCGCAGGTAAGAAGTTTTGTCACGCAACACGGTAGACGTTATCAACAATTAGATTTGCGATTAGGTTATTCTCGCGACAGTCGAGATAAAGCTATTTTTCCTACCGTGGGTGTATTGCAAAGTCTTTGGTTTGATACGTATGTTCCGGTTGGTTCATCGATTTCATATTACACGGTCAATTATAATGCTAAATGGTATCAACCGCTTTCTGATCAATTTATCATCTTAACCAGAGGTGATTTTGGTTATGGCAATGGATGGCATGGCGGTCATAATTTTCCTTTCTTTAGGAATTATTTCGCTGGTGGTATTGATACGGTGCGCGGCTATCTCGGTTATACCTTAGGCCCACAAGATTCTTTAGGTAAGGCTTTTGGTGGTACTGAGCTGGTTGATGCGAGTGTTGGCTTAATATTTCCCAATTATTTGTCTGATAGTTTGCGAACTTCTATTTTTGTTGATGCAGGTAATGTTTACAGTGTATTGAATAATAGAAACTTTGGTGGACTTAGCACAAATTCTGGTCCTATTCGTACTTCTGTGGGTCTCGAAGCCGATTGGCTGACACCTTTTGGTCCCATTGAATTGAGTCTTGCAAAAATGCTCAATCCACGACGTGGACATGGTCAAATACATGGCGACGAATCGGAACCATTCCAATTTGCATTGGGTGCGAATTTCTGATAAATATGTCAGCGGTAAACGATGGGTTTGTCGTTTTAAACCAATATGATAGAATATCGGTTTTTAAGGCCTTTAACACTTATTTTGGATTTGGAGATCATCATGAAGATAATAAAATTGTTTGGCGCATTAGCAGGCTCATTAATATTAGCTAGCAGTGCACAAATTGCTTTTGCAGCAGATCAATCAACAACACCGCTTAAAGTTGCGATTGTTAATGTGCAACAAATTTTGCAACAATCACCACGTGTGGCAAGTTTAAGTAAACAATTAGAAGGTCAATTTAAACCACGCCAAACAAAAATTGGTGATGAGCAAAAATCACTACAAGATGAATTAGATACTTTCAAAAAATCATCACCGACGATGTCTCAAAAAGACAGGGATTCAACACAGAAAAAGATTGCAACAGAACGCGCTGATTTAGTGAAGAAAGTTGTTGCTTATCAACAAGACTTACAAAAAGAACAAAACAAAATCATGCAAGGTATTTTAAATGACTTGAATGGTATTGTTTCAACTATTGCTAAGAATCAATCTTATGCGTTGGTGTTAGATTCACAAGCGGTGATTTATGCTAGTGATGGTAACGATATTACTAAAGATGTTGCAAAACAATTTAACGAACATAAATAGTTTAGTGATAATAAATTAAGAAAAATAAAAATCTCCCCCATATTTATTGGGGGAGATTTGTTTTTAAAACCGTCATTTTGGTCTGTTATGTTTTGGCATGACAGTGTTTTTCGTAATGACAAGTTAACGACAGGGTTTCTGTAATAAAAAGTGTAAATATGACATATAAACTCAGTGAATTAATTAAAAATTTAGAAGCAGTCACCATCAAAGGCGACCCTGATTGTTTGATTAGTGGCGTTTGTACTATTCAGCACGCACAACCTGGTTGTATCGCATTTTTAACTAATTCACTTTATCGGCAATATTTACAAACAACACAAGCAGCAGCTGTTATTCTGACGGAAGCTGATGCGGTTAATTGTCCAGTTAATGCAGTCATCAGCAAAAATCCACATTATACTTATGCAAAAATCGCTTCTTTTTTTGAAGACCAAACAAAAATATCGCCAGGGATACATTCTTCAGCGGTGGTGGGTTCAGATTGCCAACTTTCCCCAACAGCAATCATTGGTGCAAATGCTGTTATTGGAAATCATGTTTCGATTGCTTCACATGTTGTGATAGGTCCAGGGACTATTATTGGTAATAATGTCAGCATTGGTGAATCAACACAGCTTGATGCGCGCGTGACGATTTATGCTAACGTAAAAATAGGTAAACGTGTTCATATCTTAAGTGGCGCAGTGATTGGAAGTGATGGTTTTGGTTTTGCAAATCAGAAAGGATCGTGGCACAAGGTACCACAATTAGGTTCAGTTGAAATTGGTGACGATGTTGATATTGGCGCGAATACAACCATTGATCGTGGCACAGTAGAAAATACTGTGATTGAAGAAGGTGTGAAATTAGATAATCTTATTCAAGTAGCGCACAATGTGAGAATTGGAGCGCATACCGTGATAGCGGGTTGTGTTGCTATTGCTGGGAGTGCTGAGATAGGCAAACATTGTTTGATTGGCGGAACAGCTAAAATAGCGGGCCATGTGAAAATTGCAGATCAAGTTATTTTGACGGGTAACACAGGCGTGACAAAATCTATTACACAACCAGGCATGTATTCTTCTGGTGTTAAAGGTGCGGTGCCTAATTTAGAATTTCGAAAAACAAATGCTCGCATTCGTCGATTAGATCATTTGATGCAACGCGTAAAAACATTAGAAGATTTAATAGAGAGAAAAAAATAATGAATTATGCAATGGATATTCACGAAATATTAAAATATTTACCGCATCGCTATCCATTCATGTTGATTGATAGAGTGCTTAAAATAGACATGGGGAAATCGCTTGTTGCATTAAAAAATGTGACAATGAATGAATCTTTTTTTACGGGTCACTTTCCAAGTCGGCCTGTGATGCCAGGTGTATTAATTCTTGAAGCGATGGCACAAGCGGGTGGCGTATTGGCGTATAAATCTACGAATACCACGCCTGAAAGTGGTGTACTTTATTATTTTGCTGGTATTGATAATGCGCGATTTCGCCGCATTGTTGAACCAGGTGATCAGCTTCGTTTAGAAGTGACTGTACTACGTTCCAAACGTGATATATGGAAATTGGAAGGTCGTGCTTATGTGGATGATGAGCTGGCTTGTTCTGCTGAATTTATGAGTGCGCGTAAGGGTGAATAGGATGCAAACTAAACTAACTGATAAGATATCTCGTGAAGGTGTTGTCATACATCATACTGCCGTCATTGATCCTTCTGCACAGTTAGGCAATCAAGTTTCGATTGGTCCTTACTCTGTTATTGGACCAGATGTTGAGATAGGAGATGGTACGCATATTGGTGCGCATGTGGTCATAGGTGAGCACACGCGTATTGGTTGTCATAATAATATTTTTCAATTTGCTTCAGTCGGTGAAATTCCTCAAGATTTAAAATTTAAAGGTGAAACAACGTATCTTGAAATAGGTGATCACAATATCGTTCGTGAATTTTGTACTTTAAATCGTGGCACAGCACAAGATAAAGGCACTACAAAAATTGGGAACCATAATCTTTTTATGGCTTATGTGCATATCGCACATGATTGTGTTATCGGTAATCATACTATTTTTGCTAATAATGCTTCATTAGCAGGTCATGTTACGATAGAAGATCACGTTATTTTGAGCGCTTTTGCTGGTGTATTTCAATTTTGCCGCATGGGTGCTTATAGTTTTGCTGCAACCAATGCTGTGATTATTAAAGACGTACCACCGTTTGTTAAAGTATCGGGATATTATGCAAAACCATTTGGATTAAATACGGTTGGATTGCAACGGCATGCTTTCTCTGAAGAAGTGATGACAACTTTGCGTCGTGCATACAAAGTTATTTATCGTAATGGTTTGACATTGGCGAATGCGGTGGAAGAATTACAGCAATTTTCATCACAAGAAGTGAATCAATTAGTCGCATTTATTACCAGTTCACGTGTCGGTATTATTCGCTAACGTAAGGTTAGCAGGAAATTACTGTGAAAAAATTGAAGATAGGAATACTGGCAGGCGAAGCATCTGGCGACTTGTTGGGTGCTAAATTAATTCATGCTTTGCGTGCGCAATATCCTCATTTACACATAGAAGGCATCGGCGGCCCTGCCATGATGGCTGAAGGTTGTCACAGTCTTTTTGATATTGAACGATTGGCTGTGATGGGATTGATTGAGCCATTATTTCGTTTGCCTGATTTAATCAAATTGCGTTTTGATTTGTATCGTCATTTTATTAATAATAAACCTGATATTTTTATTGGCATTGATGCGCCAGATTTTAATTTGGGATTAGAATCTAAATTACGACGAGCAGGTATTCCTGTTGTGCATTATGTCAGTCCCAGCGTGTGGGCGTGGCGTCAATATCGCGTACGAAAAATTGCTAAAGCCGTGGATTTAATGCTGACCTTACTTCCTTTTGAAACCGCTTTTTATGAAAAACATCATGTGCCTGTGCAATATGTGGGGCATCCTTTAGCAGAAGAAATTCCACTTGTTCCAGACAAAATCGCAGCGAGACGTGCGTTATGTATCGATGAAAATGCAACTTATGTTGCATTGCTGCCTGGCAGTCGTCGTCAAGAAATTACTTATATGGCAGAACCTTTTTTACGCGCAGCAAAAATCATGTGGGAAAAGCAGCCGCAATTGCGATTTTTGACAGCGCATGTCAATGAAAAACGATATCAAGAATTTTATGAATGTTACAAACAATATGCGCCTGATTTGCCGCTTGCTTTTTTTACGCGTCGTTCACAAGATGTGATGGCAGCAGCAGATGCTGTTGTCGTGACATCTGGTACAGCAACATTAGAAACAATGTTATATAAAAAACCGATGTTAATTGCTTATCGTATGCCACGATTGGCCTATCGTATTGTGCGGTGGTTAGTGAAAGCACCTTTTGCAGGATTACCTAATTTATTAGCGAATGAAAAAATCGTACCAGAATTATTTCAAGAAGAAGTTAATCCTGAACGTATTGCTGAATACATGCTAGATTATTTGGCGCATCCAGAAAAAGTGAAGGCATTGCAAATACAATTTACGGCATTGCATCAGTCGCTGCGTGCAGGCACGGCTAATGATGCGGCATCGGCGGTGCTGCGTGTTTTGGCGCTTGATGAGAAGAACTAATCAAATTAAGTAACGTCGTTGCGAGGAGCATGCGTAGCATGCGACGAAGCAATCCATGTGAAGGTTGTTTGGATTGCTTCGTCGCATGCTACGCATGCTCCTCGCAACGACGAGGCTTTAGTTTTCTCGTAATGACGGGCTATGGTTGAAAATATGACTTTACTCACAAAATTACAACCAAAGTGGTACGTCTTAATCGGCATGGTGTGTTCTTTCGCCATGGTTTTTATCGATCAAACGGCTATTCCTGTTGCCTTGCCCGCCATACAAAAAGATTTAAATACCACGGCTCTCATGTTGGATTGGATCATCAATGCCTATCTTTTAAGTTTGGCAGCATTAACTATTTTAGGCGGCAATTTAGGAGATATTTACGGTCATAAAAAATTATTTCTGATCGGTCTCGTCTTATTTGCGACCTCTTCAGCCATGATTGGTTTTGCACCGGCAGCAAAATGGGTCGTCATAGGCCGCGGTATACAAGGCATAGGTGGGGCGTTAATGGTGCCATCGATGACAGTCATTGTAACGACTCGATTTAGTCAAAATGAACGCGGTAGAGCAATGGGTATCATGGTGGGGTCAGCCGCCATCTTTGCTTCATTAGGGCCTTTACTCGGCGGATTTTTGACAGAATATTTTTCTTGGCGTGCTGTATTTTGGATTAATATTCCTTTTGCTTTATTGAGTTTTTGTATTGGCGTGAAAATGGTGCCGGCGAAATTACACGAGCATCCAGGTCAACCATTAGATTGGGCAGGTGCAATCACATTATTGATCAGTTTATTTTTATTAATTTTTAGTGTGATGGAAGCGCCGAATTATGGATGGCATTCTCCGTTGATTTTAGGCGGTGTGGTAATTGGTTTATTATGTTTATTATTATTTATTAGAATTGAATTACGTCAACCTTATCCTATGGTTGAATTGTCACTTTTTAAATATAAACAAATTGCTTTTCCTGTTTATATTCTCATGTTGGTTCAGGCTGCTTTTATTGCAAATGTATTTTGGGCGATTTATTTTCAAGATATTTTAAATGTATCGCCAGCACAAGCAGGCGTGATGATGCTGCCTTCTATTATTCCCATTATTTTTTTTCCGACGATTGGTGGTTATTTGCGTGATAAATATGGTGCGAAATTACCTAGCGTGATAGGGGCAAGCATGATTACGATAGGTATGTTGTGGATGACGATTTTTGTGCATAAAGAAAGTTATTTTATTTTAGTGCCTGGGATGTTGTTGGCGGGATGTGGTGCGCCATTTGTTTTTCCTGCTGCGATGACAATGGCCATGCATTCTGTAGAAATTCATCAGCGTGGTTTAGTGACAGGGATTTGTGGTGCGGCAAGACAGATTGGTTCGTCTGTTGGGATGGCGGTGTTAGGATCATTAATTGTTTATTTGAATCGATTGCAATTAACGCATTATTTGCAAGAAGCGGGTAGTCCGGTTAATACATTACAAGTTCCGCAATTAGAAGGTTTATTATCAGGTGCTTCGCAAGCAAGAAGTGCGGTGAGTTCGTTGTCTGCTTCAACAGTAAGACAACTTTTTGATACGGTTAAATTTGCGCATGTGTTTTCTTTTAATGTGATGATGTGCATTGTGACGCTGTTATGTATTTGTGTTTTATTGTTAGCGATGAGATTGCCGGTTAAGTATGACATTAAGGAGTAAAAATATACTCATCATCATCACTACATTCAATTGGCGCACTCAACACCTTGGATAAACTATACATGAATAATGTACTAGGCGCTGCTAAACGCGAAAGAGATGCTTCAGGCACATGCAATGGTAAAACAGTTTCATTTCGTTTCGTATCTACTGTTGTAACGAGTAAGTGGTCGTTAGAAAAAATCTGTGGGCTGCGAAATTGACTGATGTATTGATAAGGTGGTAATGGAATGTTTTTTACTTCGCGTGTATTGATGTTAAAAAGACAAAGGGTTTCAATGTCACCTTGATAAAGCAGCAATTGATTAGGATTTGGAAAAGGCATTATCTCTAGGCTTCGATAATTATCAGTAGTAGCGCTATTATCAAAATGAGTGATATCACGCCAATTCCAAGAATCAATCAGTGTTCCTTTTCTTGGACTATAAATCTCTACACGACCATTTCCGAAACCGTATACCAATAAATTACCATCGCATAATCCAATGGGATGGAGTGGTTCTTGATAATTTGCTCTGATTGAGATTAATTGCAATTCTTTTATCGTGTTCGTATTTAGATTGAATTCAAAAATGATAATCTCTAACAAATCTCTACGAGTGAGATGAGAGCAAAAAAGATTTTGTTCCAAACGTTGAGCGTGCTTTATGGGATGTACGAGATTAAATTTAGAATTTGGGAGACGTTCAATGGTTGGAATTGACTCAACTATTATATTATTTTCACAATGGTATGTTCTTATATAAGAACGACCAGGGTTTATTAGATCGATGTTATCGAGTACAAAAAAGGTATTATCATCGATGATGCAGAGAGCTGGTTCTTTGGGGTCAAAGAGATTGAAACCTCCTCTTATAGGTGAGTCAGCACAATAGGCGTTATATTTGTTGCTGATGCAATCTGAAAATTCTAAATCATGAGATGTTGTTGCTATTTGTAAAATTTCCGAAAGAGGTTTCGTTTTGTATAACTCGAATGTATCTTTATCTGATGGGAAATCCAATAAAATGGAACCATTCTGAAAAATACTGCG